>JAOUPJ010000005.1 GCA_029879945.1 Gammaproteobacteria bacterium | reverse complement strand
AAACGTAGCAGTGTGCCCATACCCCCATTATTGTGGTTGTAGTAGAGCGTAGTCACCACATCTCCATCAGAAAGCTGTGTGGTGTAGTGATAGGTGAGTTTGGTGGCATCATGTTTTCCTGCCAGGATAAATGGAAAACTGCCATCCGGATTTACTGTAAAGAGAGAGTAATTATTGTTGGCCACTTTTTGTTGCATGGCATCAAAACTGGTATAGGCGATACGGCCGTCCTTCAACACATTGGGATGTAGCTGTTGATTCATGGCCCGATGGCCCAACACTTCCATATTTTTTCCATTTTGATCCATGGCAAATAACTGGAAGCGATAGAAACCGTTTTCACGATTACTGGTAAAACCTATGCGCCCATCGGGCATAAAGAATGGACCGGTATCCATCACCGGAATATTGCTACTCCAGTCTGCACTTTTTCCTGGAATTGCGTGTCCAGCAAATTTCTGATCATTGGGAGAGATTTGAGTCTCCAACTTTGTAGTCAGGTCGTACTTGAATACCAGTGCAGGGGCATCGTAAGCACGCAAAATACTGCTAAATCGTTTGCCGTAACCGGGACCGTCACCGTTAGGATATAGCTCTACATAAGATTGCGAATGATTGGCTTCCTGGCCCCAGCCACCATCACCAGTAATGCCCACGTCACTGATAAAATTGCGTGTGTCGGTAAATTTTGTATAGACGATCGTATTGCCGTCGAAAGAGACATTGGGATCAGCAATAGAACAAATGGGGGCTGCAGAATTACTTTCATCGCACTCTACCAGTACTTCTTCGCGTCCACGATCTCCCGCAGGCAATCCCCCGCCATATGCGGGATCAGAATGATGCAGAACCAAGTCACACCCAGGTTGATGATAGATGTTATTAGAGGCCGACAACCACATATCATTGACCCCATTCCAGTTCAAAAGACTAATGCCTTTCCAATTGACGGGTTCGGCGGCTCGGGGGCAACGTACGTAAACTACGTCGTAGTCGATGGTAGAGTATTGCGCATTCTTTGCGGCACTCGCCGAACCAGGAAACACAAACAAACTGATAAGCACTGAAACCAGGGCGGATAAAATGTGTCTGGATTTGCGCATACTTCACCTAACTCTCTATAATTTCTGCCAATTTTTCATGTCTTGCCAGGTATGAATCTGACACCGACTCAAGAATTGTATCGGCAGACGGTTTCCAAATATTTGAGAAGACTCGTACAAACCTCTTGTGATAAAGCTCGCATATCACGCGAGCTCTTCATTTCCTCGGCTAAATTGCTGGGCCTGATCAATACTGGATAACCCCACCGACCCTGACCTAATATCTGCTAGTAATTATTTTTATGTGGAAAGAGCGATCCATCCGCCCTGCAGCATTGGCCTGATCCTCAATCATGTGTCAAAAGACCATGAAAATTTCCACAAATCAGTCAACTATTTTCCCACTGTTAAAACAGCGAATTTGAGTCCGGGTCGTTGCGAATTCTACCAGAATTCGCCAGCCGGGGTTAGCACCCGCACCCTCATCACCATTCGGCAAGCACTGTATTGTGAGCATAGACCACGCCAAACCTTTTGGAGTTTGATAAGGCTTGTCTTTTTCCTCTGCTCCCCACCAAAACATTTTCATATTGACTGGTTTTAACGACAGTTTATGACTATCTAAACACGCTCCCAGTCCACCGGGAAAAAAAACACTACACTCGTCCGCGCTCACTAGAGCAGAAACCGGCGTTGCACATTTGGAATACTTTAGACTTGATTTAATTTCTCTCCTAAAGGTTGAACCGAACAAATTCCATTTTCCACATCCCTAAACAATGCAAACCCGTGTATTTTAGGCCCTCTTTTCTCTACTCAACTAACTATTGTCTTTTTCACGTAGGGGCCAATCCAGTACCAGCACATTCAAAGAGGCGTGACAAAAATTGAATTACACAATCATTCTGAAAACTCACTCATTTGGAATACATGATGCAATTCACGAAAAACCCAAACAGACCGCTCGATATGAGTACTAGGGCGAATGCTATGATTAGTGTTAATCTACAGAGAATCACACAGCGATGACAAATAGACGACAATTCCCCATGAAATTCTCCAATCCTGGTTTCAGTGCAGTGATTGCAATCAGTGCGGCCCTGTTTTCCGCCCATGCGCAAAGCGCGACAATCAGCGCAAATCCTACAGACTATCTGGGTAAACTGGCGAATCTGCAGGCGGGTGACGTTCTAGAACTAAGCGCCGGTTCCTATGTAGACGGTTTCAATATATCAGATCGTATTGGAACCCCCGACGCCTGGATCACAATACAAGGCCCGGTCGTGGGTGCCCCTGCGATAATAGAAGGCAGATCCTGCTGCAACACGGTTCAGCTTAGACGCTCTGAATACATCAAGGTTAAAAATCTCACCATCGATGGCAAAGGCCTGTTTGTGGACGGGGTCAATGCAAAAGACGGCATCTCGCACCATATCGTGATCGAAAACAATACCCTGATTAACCTGGGCGCACACCAGCAACTCGTGGGCATTAGCACCAAATCCCCCGCCTGGGACTGGGTCATACGCAATAACCGAATTATCGGAGCCGGAACCGGGATTTATCTCGGAAACTCCACCGGCAGCTCCCCCTTCATCGGAGGAATTATTGAAGGAAATTATATAGTTAACCCCGTTGGTTACTGTATGGAAATCAAGCATCAGAATGAGCGCCCGCTTGTCGACGGTATCCCCACTGAGGACCGCAAAACCATTATTCGCAATAATGTGTTTATAAAAGATGACCGGCCCAGCCCAGATGGAAACAGACCCAACCTGTTAGTGGATGGATTCCCGGATACAGGCAATGGCTCCAATGACATCTACGAGATTTACGGAAATTTTTTGTACAACAATCCCAGAGAGTCCCTCATACAGGCCTCTGGTCGGGTAGTCTTTCACGATAATGTCCTGGTACAACCCGGTTCTTCTACTATCGGGATGTACTTGACCAGTCACAATAAGCCGCTCAAGCTCGCCTATGTGTATAACAACACGGTTTTCGGCGGCAGCAGTGGCATACGCTTTGGTGTCGCACCCAGTCTGGATTCAAAACTGATCGGCAATGTCGTGTTCTCCAATGGCGGTATCGGAGCGATTGAACGTGTCGCACAGGCCTCCGACAACATCGTCGACACAGTGGCCAACGCAGTGAACTATGTCACCAAGCCCAATACCGTTCTGGGTGATATGAATTTCTATCCCCTGCCCGGTAAGCTCAAAGGCCCTGCGCTGGACCTCAGCGCCTTCACCACGCATGTGGACTTTGATCTGGATTTTAACGGTGTCCCAAAAGGGACCCGCGAATACCGAGGTGCCTATGCCGGTGAAGGAAGCAATCCCGGTTGGCAGCTTCAGGATTCTGCCAAGGTGGTGGGCCGTCTCCATCCATTGATCCTGCGCTCTTGCCCAGCGCCCCCACCGGCGTCTCGCTAAGCAAAACGCCTTAGCCATCCGCTTCCAGACTCAGTCCAGTTTTTCGGAAACGAATGTCACGCAGATGTCGTCTTTCCCTGCTTAACTCTTGCAAAATTACGTCTCCGACGTATACTGTGGCAGAGCCTGAATACACTCGGTCGACATTCCATAACTATCTGATTTTAAGTATAATATAAACCTTACTCTTTAGGGTCACAACCCATAACACGATATAAGCGTAGACCTGGAGAGCTGGTACCAAAACGGAAAAAAATACATGACCCAATTTGTCGCTTGGATTAACAATCCCCGCTCGCAGGACGACTTCAACCTGCTCGCCAAAGAGGGCGAAAAAATTTCGTCCACCTCAGCTCATGTACAGACCTGCGATGCCCAATCCGCCTTCTTGAGTTTCGGTAGCAATCTGAATACTTCTATTCTGCAGCAAGATGGGCAGATCTATTATGTGAGCGGATCACCCTTGTGGTCGAATGAGGAATTGAATGCACTTTCAAAGAGTGCGAGCCCGGCCGAGGCGCTTGCTGCAGGCTATAAAAAATATCAGGCAGCACTGCTGGATCAGCTACACGGAAATTTTTCCATTGTCGTTTTCGATATCAAAATGCAAACGGCATTGCTGGCTACCGATAGATTGGGAACACGGCCACTCCGCTATGCAACGAATGGAAATACGATCTTTTTTTCCAACAATCTGGATCTCATCAGAAAGTGTAAACAATTTGATGCCACACTGAGCGATCAGTCCATCTATCACTATTTGTATTTCCATATCATTCCGGGGCCTAGAACGATATACCAGCACGCGCACAAACTGGGAGCAGCGAGCCTGCTTCGCGTGTCACCGCAGGGGATAGATAAAAAGGTCTACTGGAAACCTTCGTTTCAGCAAGACAGGTATCATTTTCCAGAGGCACGAGATGAACTGTTTCGAGAGTTACGCCGCGCCGTCGATAGCGGAATAGAGTCCGAAAAAACCGGCTCTTTTCTCAGTGGCGGTTTAGATAGCTCCACCGTATCCGGAATTTTTGCGCAACAGTTTTCAGGCACCGCCAATGCGTTCTCCATCGGTTTCAGTGAAGAAGGCTATGACGAACTGGATTATGCCAGGGCCTCCGCTCAGCACTTTGGACTGCATCTTAATGAATACTGTGTGACCCCCAAAGATGTTTTCGATACCGTACCATTAGTGACTCAACACTTTGATGAACCCTTTGGCAACTCCTCTGCCGTGCCCACCTATCAATGCGCCTTGTTTGCCAAAAGAAGCGGCTACGATGCCCTGCTTGCCGGAGATGGGGGGGACGAACTCTTCGCAGGAAATGAGCGCTATGCCAAGCAGAAAGTTTTCGAGAAGTATTATTCTATTCCGGGCATTTTTAGATGGGGTCTACTCCAACCCCTGTTTCTGGGTGCACTCTCTGGCGTAAGCTTCAAACCCATACACAAAATGAAGCGCTATATCGAGCAGGCCGTCATCCCCCTGCCAGAGCGTATGCTGGCCTACAACTTCTTTAATATCACACCTCCCGAGGAAATTCTCAGCGCCGCATTCCGTTCGAATATCGATTTTAATGAACCCTTGAATGAAATGAAGGCCGTGTACGACAGCTGTGAGGCCGAGAACTTTATCGATAAGCTTCTGGTCCTGGATTGGAAGTTTACCCTTACCGACAATGACCTGCGCAAGGTGGGCGTGATGTGTGAAGCGGCTGATATATCAGTCCACTACCCTTTGCTCGACGAAAAAATTCTGGCGCTGTCTTGTCAGATCCCGGCACAGGAAAAACTCAAGGGCTCACAGTTACGGTACTTCTATAAAAAGGCGATGACTGGCTTTCTCTCCGAAAAAACACTGAACAAACCCAAGCATGGGTTTGGTCTACCTTTTGGTGTGTGGTTGCAGACTGATCCAGGGCTCAAGGAAATCGCCAATGACAGTCTTTCAGATTTCGCCAAACGAGATATTATGACGGCTTCTTATCTCAAAAAACTCAATGAACAACACAAGCATCAACATGCGTCGTTCTTTGGTGAATTCATCTGGATTATCCTGATTCTGGAGCGCTGGCTACAGGAAAGAAAGCTCTAGCGCCTGCCCACGAAACACGTCCTGTTAATTAACAGTAATCGTTACGCCAGTCGGTGCAGTAGGAACCGGGCAATCTAGACAAGGGTCAGAATGCTTGTATAGCCAGACCTTGTTTTTGGTGACATACATGATGACGCCATGATTGCTGATAGGTGCAGCCACCGCATGGGAATTGATGGGAGGCACCGTGGTAAGCTGGCGCCAGCTATTGCGTGCCGCGTCCAATTCATAGAACTGCTTCTGCTTATTGAGAATGATAAAATTACCGGTGACTGGATCTGCTGTAATAATGGTTCCCGGGTGGCCACCTGTTTCCTGATCGGTAACACGAATATAGAAGGGTACATTGGTAAGTTTGGTAACCGTTCCATCCGCATCCATACGATAGAGGTCATTGCTATTAGGAGTTGCCGCAACGGTTTCCGCCCAGTCATTTCCGCCACCAAACACCACTACTTTCTGTGCCGCAGAGTATTCCATCACATTGTGATAGCCACCCATTTGATATTTGGTCGGCCATTCTTCCCAGGTATTGGTGTCCACATTAATCCGTAGTATTTTCCCTTCTACCAGGGTGAGCAAGGCGTTCATTTCAGGAAACCATTCCATAGCTCCGTAGCGGTAGTTATATCCACCCAGCAAGTCACCAATGGCTTGTGGCGGTGTCACTGATCGGCTCCATTGATTGGTGCTCGGTTTGTAGATATCCAATTCAGGCCCAAATTTCCAATAGGTATGGAAAAAACGTCCACTGGCTGGATCAAAGGCATTCCAGTCGAATGCGTGGCCACCACAATAAGTCGCGTTGGGATCAGATGTTACGATCGCACCACCGTATGCCATGCAGGGGTGAGAAAACGGGCCTTCTCGCCAACTGTTCGTTGCTTCGTCATAAATGATAAATTTCCAGGCATTACCATGTGGCGCTCCCAGGAACATAAACTGTTTTGTCGTAGGGTCCCAGGCGGCACTCTCTGCAAAGTCTATGATGTGATTGGAGGTGGAAACACTGTCGCCAGGACTATTCCGGGTGGTATACAAAAGATTACCATTATCAAAACCCAGGGTAGTCAATTCTGCCCATTCTCCCGGTTTCATATTTGACGCCAGGGTACTCAGCTCTGAGGCATTGACTGCACCCAGACAGCTTAGACACAGGACCGCTCCCGCGAGGAGATGGGTCTTCATAGTTTGGTATTGTTCCATAGCTGTTTTCCTGCCTCTCAATTCGGCGAAACTGATTTCCGTAAGTTCACATCAGTGCTACACACTGCGCTGAAATAGACACATTTTTTCTTTATAATCAATAAGATATAAAACAATAAATGTAGCATTTCACTAGCCTGGGAAACATCTGGCCTTTGTTCTACCAGATGTCGCCATTCCTTTAATCGACTCGATAAGGCGCAGGATTCGTGAACTCCATTGCATAGAGAGTGTGCACCTCAAACCACATTGAGAACTTTTCCATTCCCGCGTCCAAGGAAACCTGATTTGATTTAGCAATCGGCAAACCAACTGCGCCTCATTGAAACATCGAGACAGGGACACGCCTATATTATATACGATCACTGCCAATCTACCCCAGCGACACTGGGAAAATTCCTTAGCCAGTATGAATTTCCCACAATAGCGGAAAGACATATATTCAGTAATCACGTTTATTAGACCAGACCTGCTGTGCAAGACGTATATACTGTGCACTAATAGCGACAGTTTAGCCGGTCTGGTTTCATTTCAAAGGCCCGTGGACCTGTTCTAAACAGAAGCATCTCGCAGCCACTATTTAACTCAGAAGTACTAATCTGCTCTGTTGTTGCCCACAGCTAGTAAATCTCTATTCAATAGAGCAATTTTCATCGCAGTTCTTGTGAATCACCTTTTACCCAGGCGTCCTAACATTGTAAAATACAGCTCGCGAATGATTGCCTATTCCGTATGAATATCGTCTCACAGCCTGGCTTAGACCTGTTCCAGGCCCATGCCTGAAATGTGAATCGATCGATCGAATAGATAACGGTTAGGCCATAATTAAAAGACTCGATTGTGTCCGTAGTACGGACAAGTCCACAAAGAAAAATATAAACAATCCAAGATTGTTGAAAGCGTTAACTGAGGAATTTCCAACATGCCCAAATTACTAATCACAGGCGGTGTTCTACGACCGAATGGCTTCGAACTCGGTGAAGGTAAATACTATGGCTGTGCGAAACTACTACGCCTGGACACAGAAACCGGTCATGTGGAAGAACTCATCTCCATTAGCGAAGGAAACGAAAATTTTCCTGATGAGTACCCAAACCTTGAATTTACCGTGGGCTATGTGGACGGAAAAAATCTGTGGCTACCCACTGATACCGAAATCCGACTTTATTCCTACCCTGAATTAAAACTTCAGAAAACCTTTTCTCACCCCTGCTTTCATAATATACATTCTGTCAACGTGCATGAAAACAGGCTCTATGTCACCTCAACTGGACTGGACATGGTGGTTGTGCTGGATAAAGACTCAGGCGAGATTCTTGAGTATCTGAACGCAGAAGGAAAAGAGACCTGGCACCGCTTTTCAGAAGATGTGGACTATCGCAAGGTACACTCCACCCGTCCACACGATTCTCATCCAAACTTTGTTTTTTGGAATAGAGGGAAACCCTGGGTCACCCGCTGCACCCAGGAAGACGCAGTAGACCTGACTGATGTCAATAGTCGAATCGATATTAGCGGACCGGATAAAGAAATCAGTGTACACGACGGGATTGTTGTTGGCGACAAGGTCTATTTCACCTCGGTAGATGGATATATCATCATCGGTGATCTTAATACACACGAGACACTGGAATCGATCAATTTAAATGAGTTTGAGAACTACGGCCCTGTCAGAGGCTGGTGTCGTGGTCTTCATGTAGAAGGCGATACATTTTATCTGGGCTATTCCCTGCTGCGCAAAACCAGGCGTCTTGATAAACTGAAGTGGCTGAGCAAGCTTGTAAACCGAGGATCAATTCGCGAGGAATGCTCTGTTCTAGCGGTAGATCTGAAAAAACGAAAGGTGCTGGCCGACTACCCCATTAGTAGCGAATCCATCAGCGCAATCTACTCTATACTGGAAGAACCAAAATAAACCAGTAAATACTCCACCTTGTTGAGATCGTAGTTTGGCACAAGCAATAAAAACAAAAATTACCAGCGGCATACTATGGTCTGTGCTCATGCGCTGGAGCATGAAGTTTATCGGGCTGATCAGCACCATTATTCTAGCCCGTATTCTGGTACCGGAAGACTTTGGTCTGGTTGCCATGGCCACTCTGGTCATAGGACTGATCGAGGAATTTTCCACAGTCAATATATCGCTCCTGCTGATTCGCGTAAAAGGAGACGACCGTAGTCACAATGACACAGCGTGGACAGTCGGTATATTACAAAGTATTTTCGTCGCCGCCCTACTCTTCTTACTGGCCCCTTTCGCGGCAGACTACTTCAACGACCCACGGGTAGTGGATGTGGTATATGTACTCGCTCTCACCAAGATTATTGTCGGGCTTCAAAATATCGGCATTATACTGGCGCGCAAAGAACTCAATTTTGCACTGGACTATCGTTTCATTATTTACCGCAGACTGGCAATCTTTTTTCCGGTACTCATACTGGCGCTGGTCCTGGGCGACTACTGGGCCATTGTCTACGGGACTCTTATCGGGGAAGTGGTAGGCGTCATTCTCAGTTATACCATGCATTCCTATCGGCCCCGTTTCTGTACCGTACATCTGGCAGAGTATGTAAAGTTTGCGATTCCTATGATACCCATGGCCATTGCCAAACTGCTGAACGACAAATTTGACGTGATTGTCGTAGGCGGCAATACCGGAACAGCGCAAATGGGTATCTATAATATAGCCAATGAACTGGGCTCCATCTTTACCAAAGAGGTGATCCTGCCCACTACACGAGGCCTGTTCCCCAATTTCACCCGTCTGGCAGAAAACAGGGAGCAGTTTATTTCCGTATTCCTGCTCATTGTTTCCGCGACGTTGGTATTCTGTGTACCTGTGGTCGCAGGAATGTGGCTGGCTGTGGACGACCTGGTCTATGTGCTGCTCGGGGAGAAATGGCTTGAGTCCACCGTTTATCTGAAATGGTTAGTGGTCTTTGGTGCGGTCACCAGCGTCGTCGCCATCATGTCTGAACATCCTCTAATCGCCCTCAAGATGGAACACACAGTAAACAAGTTGATGTGGTTACGACTCGCTATTCTCGCTGCTTGTGTTTTAGTTGGCTATGAACTCAATGGTATCCTGGGAATCGCCATGGGCATGGCCGTGTCTGCCCTTATCAATCTACCCTTGATTACACTGATCGTTTCTTATTTGCTCAAAGTCAGTTTCTTCAAACTGACATCCACTGCCGTCATACCCGTTTTTTCCGCAACCATTATGTTTCTTGTGATTCACTTTCTTCTTGATCCCTTGATTACGGATCTGCATCAATTTATTCGACTCATTTTGATTGCTGGAACCGGTGGACTGGTATACGTATCCATACTCTATGGAATTTGGGTCTTGCGAAAAAAACCCGAAGGCATCGAAAAAATTGTTTCCCAGAAGATTAGCGGCGCTATTAAAAGAAAATAAAATGTAGTGATCTTTATTTTTTAATCAATTTAATCATAGATCGCAACATAGCAAACAAGCCACTGGCCATGAAGTTAATGTGATACATCACCCTAATATCATTACTCCATTTGGTATGCCAATCCATCACCTTTCCATAAAACTCAATAGTTTTAATTTTGGGTGAATCAAAGAATATCACAAATGAATTTCTGCGCATTAACAAGGCGGGAGACGAAGTCTTCTGGCTTTCGTCGTAGCTGGTCTTTAATATGACGAGGGTTCCAAACGCCTCGATGCATAAGTCCATGGCGACGAGCTTGTCATCATAGAAAAACTTACAGATATAACACTGCTGAGTTCTGGCATATTCCTCCAATAAATCGCAATAGAATTTACCTTGTTCGTTGTCAATATTGACCGCGGTTCCCTTGGATGCCTTCCATCCCGCTGTCTCCAACTCCCCATATTCAACGATACACTCTTTAACGCTGTCAGCCTCGGTTACAATTTCCAAACGCGTGTTAACCTTTTCTCGTTCCAGTCTGTTTTGCTGACGCTTGATGTTTTGTCGTAGATTTTTTCCACGCTGACTCCAGTAGTCATCAAACGTGCCCTCAGCGGGGACTTTCGCAGTTCGGATATAATCCAGTGTACCGAGTGCACCCTGGTCCTGGGGTCTTGGATAGAGTTGCGGGTCTTGTTGTGTAATACCGATTGAACCGGCGAACCCAGGCAGTGTATTCGCCAGCTGAGTCAACAGCGTGGCAACATCCAGCTTTTTATCCGCTATCCATGCACCGATAGGCGCCTGTGAGGGTTGAAAGGTCTCCCAGGACCCGAAATTGGTTTTTCTAAGAATGGTAATCGCGGCGATACTATTTCCATCACGGAAAATTGCCAACTCCAAACTATCATCTCCAAAATGCGTGATCTGAGGTTGATAGAAACGTGACTCCAGCAAGGGAGAGCGGTAGTTGGCTTCGTTCAAAGCGTCCCAGGACTCGCGGTAGTCGCTAAATATTGATATCGGTTGTAGTTCCCAGCTCACTTCAGAAAATGCTCCTAAGGCTATTTATAGTTTTTAAGTGTATTTTTTATTTCAGTCACCATCCAATCCAGCTCGGATTGACGAAATTCCTGATGACAGGGAAATTGGAAAATGTGTTGTGAGTATTCGACACTCACAGGGCAAACTGTCTCGTCCACACCCTCCCACAAAAACTCGCCAAAGCGAATGATGGGCACTCGTTTGGTTTTCAGATCATGGAACACCGGACCTGGATTTTCCACATAGACGGAGTATACATACGGAACCGTCCCTTCCGGTAAAGACGGATGTAGTGGCCTTATCCCTTCCAGTTCAGACAAGCTTTCTTCCAGAAAACGATAGTTTTCCAGGCGCCTTTCTACCATTTTTCTTTTAGGTATATGGCTCACTATAAACTCGGATATTGTCGACATGCTTTTGTGAACCCATGCCTCTTCAAAGTCGAAGCCTCCGTCCGAGGCGCCAGGACCAATGCTGAGTGTACTTTTATCACCGGCGTTGCGTTTTAATAACTTCCATACAAAATCTTTCAACCACAAGAGGGGATGAATAAGCGTATTTAACAATTTTAACCGCTTATACTCTCTAGCGTTTTCAATTGCATTCAATAGCGCCTTCAATTCGAATGATTTACCTGCGGAAGTGAGCTGAATTGTGGAAAGGTCTCTCTTGTCTGAAACCAGACAGCCCCCGTCATAGACCGGAAAAAACTTCATTGAACTTCCGATCGCGTAGTCACCCCAGCTACCAATGGGTTTTCCTGCCAGGCTGCCAAAAAAACCGTGTGCGCAATCTTCGAGTATGAGTATACCTCTTTCATCACAAAAGGCCTTTATGGACTTCATATCCTGATGAAAACCAAAAAAATGTGTAACCATGATCATCTTTACACTACTATCCAGTTTGGACTCCACATCAGCCATGTCAACGCCGGTGTCTTTTCTAATTCTATAAAAAACGGGTTCAGCACCAGACCATATCACTGGTTCGATCATGGAACTGCAGTGAAAGGCAGGGACCAATACCCTGTCTCCCTTGCCAATGCCGGCGTGCTCCAGGGCCAATGCAATCCCCATACGCCCGGAGGTGGTCATACGTACCGAGTTTGCGCTTAGCAGTGATGGATAACTGGAAAGATCTTTAGCTCGAAAAAAAAGCCTGAAAAATGCCGACAGCACAGGTGCAATGGGAATAAGGGGTTTCTTGTAGTTGTTCATCAAGCCTACTCAGCAATCAATCAGTTGTTGGTTTTATTAGTTGACGTATATTAGATTCGATCCAAAAGATTTGGGTACAAACCGCTGATTTCAATTCTCGGTAATCTAAGCCATTCGTAGCCACAGTATCTATCGGACAACTCGGTAATCCTTTTTGAGTTTTTTCCGATAACGCTGTTGTCCACCAAGATGTTGGCCATTCAAAGGTGGTGCACCCGCGCTACCAAACCGTAAGCTAGTATCGCCCTATTGGACATAGTCCAAAGCCTGTGGCAAGCCCCATATTTTAGCAGATTTGTGCCCAAACTATCAGACTAGTGCCCGATAAATCGATTTAAAAACTGACTACTCCCTAGCCAATTTCCATCATCCGCCAAAATTGAAACGCTGCGAACCACATCGTTCTCGACTACCAGACGCTTCTAGATCTGGACCAGACACAAGACCGAGATAGGCGACAAATCAGAGAATTGACAAAACCAGGTCCTGACTATATAACATGCTCCATGCTCGACCAGTCTATTGTTAACATTTGTGGTCTTACCCAGCGCGTTTTGTCACTACCTGGTTCCAAACGGCGTCTGTCTATCCTGATCTATCACCGCGTTATGGATAGCGCAGATCCCTATCGCCCAGGAGAAGCAAATCGCGAAAGTTTTCGTTGGCAGATGAAGCTGTTAGCCAGGAACCACAATGTGTTACCCCTAAGTTCCGCGATTGAGCTTTTGCTAAATAAGCGATTACCCAGCAATGCCGTATCAATCACATTCGATGATGGATACGCCGACAACCACGATAACGCTTTGCCTATTTTGAAAGAATTTGGACTGTGCGCGACCTTCTTTATCGCCAGCGGTTTTCTGAACGGTGGCCGCATGTGGAATGACGACATCATTGATGCCATATCGAATGTGAGTGGCGATTCCCTGGAAATCGCAGAACACGGTATCGGGAAACTTTCTACCTCAAGTCCAACTGAAAGGATGAACAGCATTTCCCATGTCCTGTCCAAGATTAAATATATTCCTCATAAAGAGCGGGAACAATTTTCCCGCTCGCTGTTGTGCAGCTATGTTCCCAATGCGAAGTCACCGATGATGAACGACGATCAAGTCGTTAATTTGCGAAAGGAGAAAATGGAAATCGGTGGCCACACAGTTTCCCATCC
Organism: Gammaproteobacteria bacterium; assembly: GCA_029879945.1. Taxonomy (GTDB): domain Bacteria; phylum Pseudomonadota; class Gammaproteobacteria; order S012-40; family S012-40; genus JAOUPJ01. The sequence continues at coordinate 15,142 of JAOUPJ010000005.1, read as the reverse complement.
AATTCTTGCCAAACTTACCGCAGATGAAAGCTATAGAGAGATCAAAGAAGGTAAAGATTATCTAGAAGACTTGCTCGGAGAAAGTCTGCACACTTTTGCCTACCCCAATGGAAAAAACAAATCCGACTATAACCCGGAAAGCCTGGAGGCGGTAAAAAAGGCGGGCTTCAAAGCCGCTGTCACGACGGACTGGGGAGTCTCATCAAAAGAGACGGGCCTGTTCCAGCTCAAACGATTTACTCCCTGGGACAATACCCCCTCACGTTTCGCATTGCGCCTGGCAAAAAACTATTTTGGTGCTTAGTTTCTGAATCCGATTAATATCTCGTGACGTTTGCGCTATTATATTGACTAGCAGCGGGTATACCCTTTTCCTCCAGAGTCTTTTTCACGATGGCATGCATCAGTGCGGTCAGGGCGATCAGATGCCAGGACAAGTCAAAGTATTGCTGATTCAGGAACGTACCACCACTACAGAAGGCGACAAAACTCACCTGTATCATCCTCGACAGGGTATCTACCCAGGCCAGCTCTTCTATGCCTTTCGCATTTTTAATGTTCCAGGAACAGGTTCGCCAGGCGAGGACGAGTACAGAGAGATAGAGTAAAAGCCCTATCCAGCCGTGTTCACCCAATACCCCAAAATAGATGCTGTGCGCGGCACGTGCCTTGGCGCCTTCACGGGCGTCATACTGAGAAAACAGCGCGCTTTTCCCCCACATACCCATACCTGCCCCCAGAGGTCGATCCGACGCAATATCAACAGCAAACATCCACGAATCTATCCGACCTAGGGCTGACTCGTCCTGCTCAAACTCCTGTACCGTTCCCATACGCTCATGCCATTGCTGGGGCATAAAGACGCCCAACATGACCACGCTGATGGCGAGCAATACACCCACCATTACTTTGCGTTTGCTCTTCAGGCCGAGAAATACCACCATGCATAGTCCGGCCAGGAAGGCCCCTCTTGAGTACGAGGCCACAACAGAAACAGCTATTAACGGTGCCGAAGCCATCAAGCCTCGCTTCACCCATTTATTGGTGGATACGGATCTCAAGAAAAAGATCAAAGGAAAAATGACGAGTAGCGCCAAAGCCAGCTCATTATTGTCTTCAATAAAGCTCCCGCCTGGCCCCCAGATTCGGTAACTCCCGGCAGTGAGTATGCCGAAAATTCCGCCCTTGATACCGTAGAATCCAATGGAAAGGAAAATCACCCATACCAACTGAATAATGCGTTCTTTCGTATTTATTACCATCATGGTAATAAATATTAACAACTGCACCTTCATGACCTTAATAAACTGCTCGTTCGCCAGCTCCGGAAATTCGGCAAACAGTGTAGTAAGCGATATCCATAAAAGAAATATGATCCACACCGCCACTACGGGGCTCATGGGTATCCTTTTCTTTTCTTTCGAGAATATAATCGCCAATATTGTTGCGACCGTAATGACCTGGGCGAAAGGCATATTGTAGGCAAATCCCCAACTTAGCCGGTGAGGACTCATATAGCTGACCCAAAAGTAGACCAGCACCCCAATGTGGGGGCGCATCAGGATCCAGGGAACTGACCCGAAAATAATCATAACTAATATGAGGTCGCGCATCTTTATATTTCTTCTAGATTTTTTTCTCTATGAAAACGGATCAATCTTGCTTACTACGTAGCGAAATTTCCCGGACTTTTCCTTTTCCACTTTATCGACAATCTCCAGCCTGATATTCACATCGGCTCCAAGGCGCTGAGTCAGCTCGGTGAGTATTTTTTTTCTTGTATCTTCGTTATATTCCGGACTCACCTGCATTTTTATTTCTATTCTATCTTTTGCTTCCTGTACGATTTTGAAATTTAAAACGGCAGGAATATCTCTTAATACATAAATCAGAGCAAGGCCATGCATGACCCGCCCATCGGGTGTCACGATAAAATCCGTGGACCGCCCCTGAACATCAGCCAGAATCGGCAAGCCTCGGCCGCAGGCGCAAGACTCGTCACTTAGAATTCCGATATCACCTATCTTGTAACGCACAAAGGGAAACTCGCGTGTCGCCATATTGGTAACGACAATTTCACCAGCCTTCCCGGCAGGTAGTATCCTGCCCTGCTCATCCACAATTTCAACGATGATGTCTTCGGCTGTAATGTGCATATTACCCTGTGGACACTGGTGTGCAATAAATCCCGCATCTCGACCGCCATATCCATTTGCGACCGGACAAGCAAAAACACGTTCTATCGTTTCGCGCTGATGATCATAGAGTTTCTCTGATGTGACAAACACCACTTTAATTCCTAGCTTATCCAGCTTTATTCCCTGTTTTTCGGCACTGATCGCAATTAGGGAAATAGAAGACGGATATCCAAATACCATCTTCGGTCTGAAACGCACGAGATGATCAATCAACTTCTTCACATTACTGTGGGATATATCAAACGCTGAAATCAATTCAGAGCGGACTATCTTGTCGCGCAGCATCCGAACCCGATCCTGTGCACCCAACTCCACAGGAGACCCCCAGATGACCAGTTCCTTATCTCCAATGTCCACATCCCACCAGCGCGTCGCCCTCCACTTGGACGCCACATCGTGGCTGACTCGATCCTTGCCCATATAGAAAACTAAAGGCTCTCCCGTTGAGCCCCCGGTGTTATAACGTTTCAACTCTCCAGCATAGTTTGCGCGCAGGGCTTCGGTATTATTTTTAATAATCTGTTTGGTGAGAAAGGGGAGTTTTTGCAAATCAGAAACGTTGGAGATATTTTCGATATCGAGTCCGCTATCGTCTACAACTTTTTTGTAGTAAGGGACGTTAGTATAGATATCCTTTAGAAATCGCGACAAATTCCTTACACGAATTTTTTCGATTTCGTCTCCGCTCTTCCACTGTGTTTTTTCCAGTTCCTTTAGCAGGGCGACACTATTGTGTTTCTTTAGCCGCTCATGAATAGGAAACAGTACCTTGGAAACTATTGATGTGTATAATCCACTCATATCGTTTTCTGTTCCTTCAGTGCTTCGCGTGTCAAGCTTTGGCTATCACTGTATATCTCTTCAAATTTGGATACCAAGGTGGTGACACGTGAATCCCAAGAGTTGTTTTTTGCATAGTCGAGAATTCCCTTCTCGTCCCATTTCGTATTCAGAGCCTTTATTATTGCTGTCGCAAGAGCGGCTTTGTCTCCAAATTCTACCAGTAAACCCAGATCAGAATTAGAAACCACTTCTGCATTACCGCCCACCTTCGTCGTCACTACCGGCAGACCGCAGGCCATTGCCTCCAGAAAGACATTGGCCCAGCCCTCATTGCTTGTGGCCAATACAAAAACATCTGCTGCGGACAGTATAAACTTCAGTTCTTCGGGTCTTTTTGGTCCAAGGAAATGAACAGCTTTTTCCAAACCCAGGGCTTTAACCTGTTCCTGTAATTGGCTTTCCATACTCCCTTCCGGGCTCCCGCCACCCACGATTAGAAACTTGAGATTCGGATGATCATTTCTAACTTGGGGTAAAACTTCAATAACACGATGAAAGCCTTTTCTTTCTACCAGACCCCCTACCGATATCAGAATTTGATCTGATTTGGATAGGCCCAATGACTGTCTACAGCTTTCACGGTCCTGCGGGGAAAATTTCTCTAAATCCACCCCATTACCCACTACTGAAATTTTGTTCGGAGAGATACCAAATCCCACCGCATGTTCTTTCAGTGAGTTGGAAACAGAAAAAATGTGTGTGGCAGCATTGAGTGCCTTAATCATCAAAGGGAGCTTATTGGTTTTCGCATGGGGAACCTCAGTTCCTCTCAAGGTAATCGTAAAAGGGCAGGCTACACTCCTTGCCAAAAAGGAGGCAGCATATCCGTCAGGATACGCAAAATGCGCATCTATCAAATCGAATTTTTTGTTCTTATGCAGCCTTTTTACTAAAAAATAGGAGCCAAGAAAAATAAAAAATCCGTCCAGCTTTTTAAACAGCCCTGGAACACTGAAATAGCGTGGGTAATAGACCTCAATACCATCCTGCATTTCAAATTTGGGACTCTTGGGACGAAAGTGGGGTTTGAGTAAACGAATCAAGCCTTGTAAAGGAAACCAGGGCACAGGACATACCACTGTGACAGGTAGCTCTTTAGCCACTCGAAACATGCGCGCCTTGATAAAGAGACCCGCATTGGGCCGCGTCTGCGATGGAAATAGAATGGTGAACACCAATAATTTTGGTCTGGATAACATTTATCGTTTCTCTATTTCACGCTTTCTTCTTAATCTAGAAGTTTAGCGCGTCAAGCGCTCATAAATTTGCCGGTACTTGGGAACCGTGGTTTCCCAGTTGCGTTGTTCTTCCACGTATTTTCTGGCGCGCAGCTTTCTCTCCTCCCAAATAGATTCGGATTTAAGCAGCTTGCTCACGGCCTCTGCCAATGCAGGTACATTTCCGGCCTCAAACAACTCGCCGGTAGAACCAGGTTCAATCAGTTCACGATGTCCACCTACGTCGGAAGCAATCACCAGGCGACCTTGTGCCATGGCCTCCAGTGGCTTAAGCGGAGTGACCAAATCGGTCAGGCGCATTGCCAGTCTGGGATAAACGAAGATATCAACCAGATTGTAGTAGTTCTGGACTTGTTCATGAGGGACCCTTCCCGTTAACAAGACGTGATCGTTTAGCTCCAGTTCCTCTATTTTGCTTCGAATGGTCTGCTCTTGAGGGCCACCTCCCACCAGAAGAAAACGCAAATCCGGAAATTCTTTAATAAGTTCCGGCATGGCTTCAACGATTAAGGGAATTCCTTCATAGGCATAAAAAGAGCCGATAAAGCCAATCACTTTTTTACCATCCAAACCCAGTTCGCTACGCAAAGTTTCATTCGCTTTCTGCCCATATTCGAATTTATGGGGGTCAACCGAATTCTGAATAACCGTCACTTTTGAGTCAGGGATACCGCGAGCAATGATGTCCTGCCGCAGTCCTTCACAGATAGTGGTAATTGCATTCGCTTTCCTTACTACATGTGTTTCCAGGGCTCTGGTGAGACGATATCGTGCGCTTCCCTCCGCAGTCGTACCGTGATCGACAGCCGCGTCTTCCCAGAAAGCGCGGATTTCGTAGACGACCGGTATGCCCTTTTTTGAGCCTACATTCACTGCAGCTAGACCGTTTAACGCTGGAGAGTGGGCGTGAATGACATCGGGTTTGACTTGATCCACCACTTCCGCAAGTCGTTTCTCCACTGCACCGGCAATGGTTAACTGATTTAAAACGGGTAGCTTCGAAAACAGCCCGCGATCGGGGATGGTGCGATAAAAGTGCAGGCCATCTACCGTTTCCTCTAACATATCTTTTTTCGTCGCCAATATATGCTTGGGACTGGTTAGATGAAAAGTTTCCCAGCCTAGTTTGCGCTGGTTTTCCAGAATCGCGCGACTGCGAAAGGTATAACCGCTGTGCAGTGGAATCGAGTGATCAAGAACATGTAAAATTTTCATGGCTCGCCCTATTGTTCCACATTCAAAACCTGACGCTGAAAGGCGTCAAACATCAATAAAGTCCAGATCGAAGCACTGTAGTCTCGTAAACCAGACTGGTGTTGAGAAACCAGATGATTGACGTACTTCATATTGAAAAACCCACTCTGACGCATGGGTTCACCCAGTAACGAGTCTTTCACCTTCTGCTTCAATGGACCTCTGAACCATTCTGCCAGCGGAACGGCAAATCCCATCTTGCTGCGATAAAGCACGTCATGGGGGAGATAGGGCTCCATCGCCTTCTTCAAAATATATTTTCCTTGCTGGCCACGTATCTTGTATTCAGGCCCCAGACCCGTCACCCACTCAATGAGTTTGTGATCCAGAAAAGGAGCCCTGACCTCCAACGAATTGGCCATACTTGCCCTGTCCACTTTGGTGTGGATATCTCCCACCAGATAGGTCTTGAGATCCAGATATTGAATCAAGGCCAATGGGTCTTTACCGGGACAGTTGGCTGCATGACGACGAAAAACTTCCACCGCATTGTAGCCCTGTAGTTCTTTTTTGAACTCCGGTGAAAACAGCTTGCTACGCATATCATTGTCGAGAATGGAAACGGTATGCAAATAGGCAGCGACGCTGTCTCGACCGATGGATTGAAACGTCGTTTTCGCTCTGAGAAACCGGGGTGCCCAGTCCAGTTTAGGATAAGCGGCCCCAAGAAAACCAAAAATAGGAGCTCGCACGGAATAGGGAAGAAGATTTCTGACACGTTCTTCATTCATGTGCCAGCGATGGCGACGATAACCGGAAAAATATTCATCGGCACCATCACCTGACAAGGCAACTGTTACTCTCTTTCTGGCCAGCTCACACACCCGATAGGTGGGTATAGCTGAACTATCGGCATAGGGTTCGTCATAGATACCAGCCAGCTTGTCCACCAGACTGAAATCATCCGGATCGACAGTTTCCGTGAAATGATTGGTGTGGTAACGATCAGCAACCATCTTGGCAAATTCTGCTTCGTTAAATTTGGGACTGGTAAATGAGATAGAGCAGGTGTTCACCGCCTGCTCCGATAGCTGTGACATCATGGCAACGACAGAGCTGGAGTCTACTCCGCCTGAGAGGAAGGCCCCCAGCGGCACTTCAGACATCATGCGCACTGATACAGATTCTTTGAATCGTTCAACCAACTCTTTTTCAACAGCATCTTGCGAACTGCTTTCAACCGCTTGAAAGGGAAAATCCCAATAGGACACGGGCTCAGGTAGTCTTTCTTCCCCCACTTTCAACAATAGGGTGCACGCAGGCGGCAGTTTGAGTATTTCCTTAAAAATTGAACGCGGCTCAGCCACATAGCCCAGGGCAAAATATTCTTCTATGGCTAGTGGATCAATGGTTCTTGTCAACTTAGGATGAACATAGAGTGCCTTCAGCTCAGAGCCAAAAATGAATTGACCATCTCCAAGTAGTGCGTAGTGTAATGGCTTTTTTCCTAAACGATCTCTCGCGAGAAACAGTGACTTCTTGTTTCGATCCCACACGGCGAAGGCAAACATGCCCCGAAAACGTTTTACGCAGTCTACGCCCCATTGTTCCCAGGCATGAACAATTACTTCGGTATCCGAGTGAGTTTTAAATACATGTCCGGCGGCCTTCAGCTCTACACTCAATTCCGGAAAGTTGTAGATTTCTCCATTGAAGGTGACTACGACGGAACCGTCCTCATTCTCCATAGGTTGCTTACCCGTGGACAAGTCTATTATGGATAGGCGACGATGACCAAGACCCACTCCTGGTTCGAAATGCATTCCACCTGCATCTGGCCCCCGGTGGAATTGAGATTCGTTCATTTTATTGAGTATGTCACGATCGACTGGAGCGAGTTCTCGCGTATTTAATATTCCAACTATTCCACACATTAGTGATTCTATTCCTTAATAAAGGCGCCATGAGCTATACAGTTTTTTCGTCTGCGCCATGTCAAATTTTAGTTATCTAAAGCATTCCACGATAGTTCAAATAACTGGAATCAATCTTAGGCTGATTCCAGCTTTCGTTACGCTTTGCTAGCGTCCCAATATCTCGTCGTACACTTTTTGATAGGCGTTCACCATACTGTCTATCGAAAAGCGGTTTTCTACGCGTAAGCGACCGGCTCTGCCCTCTTTCTCTATCCGGGCAGGCTCTTGTACATATCCAAACATGGCCTCAGCCATCTTCTCTGGCTCGGCAGGAGGCACCAGAGTTCCTGTTTCTCCCTCTACCACCAGTTCAGGGTTCCCCCCAACGCGAGTCGCAATGACTGGCAAGCCAGTAGCCATGGCCTCCAGTATTGTATTCGAAATTCCTTCACCCAGGGAGGGCAGAATAAACACATCCAGAGTTTTGAGTTGTGCGGGGATGTCGTCACTTGCACCAAAGAGCGTCACTCTCCTGCCCAGGTTCTCCTGCTCGATCAAGGTGTGTAAACGCTCTCTATCCGGACCGTCTCCAATAATCTTTAGACTGACCTTGGGTAGAGGGTGGGAGTTGTTCTCCATCAGACGCGAAAGACAGGCAAAGGCCCGTATCAAATTGGCCTGATCCTTCTCTGCTTGAAGACGTCCAACAGTACCGAAAACGATCGCTTCGCTTCCCGCCGACGAACCATATTTAGGCTGAAAGCGGGAAATATCCACACCATTGTAAAGCTGCACAACTTTTGACCGTGACAGCCCAACACGCTTCAGCAGATACTCCTCCAAATCCACAGACAAGGCAATAAATCGCTTAAAAAATGGCGCGTACACTTTACGCAAAAATATGTATTTTTTATTCGTGCCATCGATATCAGACATGTCTCTGCCATGCTCACCATGGATGCGATGCCTCACTCCGGCAAGCATAGCCGGGACTACGTATTCGATAGTCCCCAGGTTGCGCGTATGCACTAGATCTGCGCGTAGTTTTCGCAACAGTTTCCAAAGACGAAATTGTGCTGCGTAATCATTTCCCGGCCGCTTTTTAAGTGCGTAGACTTCCACGTCATCGCGCTGTATACGATTTTTAAAATCAGTAAAATCGTCGGCACAAATGATCGCATGTCGATACTGTGGTGTGCGGTTAATCAGGTTAACCAGCCCGTTTTCCAGTCCACCGATGGCCAGACGATAAATGATATGGACTATCAGGGGCGGCCTATTCACGCTTGCCACCCGCCTCTTGGAGTTGTTGCTTTATCACTCCGTAGCCTTGGGAAATAAACTCTGCCAGGCGCTGTTTCACTTTTTCTTTATCATCCCCTAGCGGGGCGGCGACTGCTACATAACTGGCCCCTTCATCTCCACCAAGGACTTGAACCTTGGCCTGCAGCAGCTTTGCCTTGTATCGATTTACCACTAACTGGCTATCAACAATATAGTATGACGCCACGAGAAATCGCTCATTGCCGATAGCCAACTCATGCAAGAAAACGTTATTAGGACTACCGGAAATTGTTACCGCAAGCTGCGCGGTGTTGATAACTCGTCTTCCTTCTTCTTTTTCCTGCACCAACACATTACTGGAATTGACCAGTTCAGAGCCACTTCTTTGCATGCGGTAGTGAGCAACATAGAGGGTAAGGTATTCGCCGCTTTTGTGATAAGTCTGCCGCATTTCACCATCGAGCCCAACGTAGTGTGGGTGCCAATCAGTGAGCGGCTGCGATACGGCTTCCCACTCAGAAACCTGGGGCGCCTTCAACGCCATGGCTTGAGGGCTATGCGTCTCCTGCGTATAGATCCCCATACCGAGCGGAGGCACAATAATGGCCAAGCTGAGTATAGCAGAGCTCATAATAAGCTTTTTCACTTTAGGCGCCAGATCTTCAACACGCGAATTCTCGTTTACGACGCTTTCTGTTTCAACCTCATCACGCCAATACGAACCGATAAAAAACATCACACCCACAACAATACCGAAAAACAGCCAGCCATAAACCAGATGATCCACGCCGGTGGCCAGGGTCATACCGCTTAGATGCCCTATCATAACGATCAGAAACGCTCTGACTCCGTTCGCCACTATCGGCACGATAATAGAAACCAAAATAAAAATGGTCCGTTTGCTTAGCGAAGAATAGGTTAGATAGGAATAGAGAAAACCCAGGGCCACCGAGGCAATGAGGTAACGTACGCCACTACAGGCCTCTACCACCGACCAACGCCCTGTGGGCAACTCGAAATAGTTTCCTTCCCGGTACACCGGCACACCCACCAGATTCACCATGCCCACTGTGAAATCCGCCGTAAACTCTATCATGACGGGTACCAGCTCTTCTCCCATTGGTACCGCAAAGAAGAGAAAGATCAGCGGGAATGCCAAAATACGGGCGACATGCCACCCGTAAATCGATACGATAATGACTTGAACTATTGCCACAAATAAAAGTTGGTGTGCTACCTGTATATCGGTGAGATAAGCGATCACCCATACAAAACCAAACAATGCCGACAAGACGGTGATCGATGGTATCGCATCAGGCAAATTGCTTTTAATTACATCTCGCGTCCGCCAAACCAGCCAAAGGAAAAGGGGAACAATCATAAAACCATGGGCATAGGTATCTGAACGGTTCCAGATCTTGACCATACTCTCAACAGAAGGAAAATAGACGAGGATCAGTAAGGCCAATGGAATCAAGGTCGCGATTAGCGACATTTTCCATAGCTCTTCAGCCTTTTCAATTTTAAACAGTCTGGCTACCGTATCCACATCTTGTTCCGAATAATTTGACGCTGTTTTGAATTATTACTTACTATTGGAGTTTAGTAGAGTGAGCAATTGATCTACGCTACTTTTCCAACTGTACTTCTCGACCATACAGGCTCTGGCCCGTTCTTCCATTTGAGTGTTTCTATTGAGCAGGTTTTCCCTGATCATGGCAATTGTTTTATCCGCCCCATCAGCGACTAGCAATTCATCACCTGGGACTGCATCCAGTCCTTCAAAACCTTGCGGACTGGTTACCACCACCTTCCCCATCGCCATCGCCTCGAGAACTTTATTCTGGATACCTCTGGCGATTGTCATGGGGGCTACGACCAAATCCGCGCTTGCGATATACGGCCGAATATCCTTTACTTTCCCAGTCACCTCTATTCCTTCTATTGCGGAAAGAGTACATACTTCAGGATTAGGATTGGACCCTACGATATAAAATCTAAGATCTGAAAATTCACTCTTCAGCTTCCCAAATACATTTTTTGCAAACCAGACCACGGAATCCACATTGGCCCAGTAGTCCATTGCACCGGTAAATGTGATGACGGGACCCGTCTTTTCACCTAACGACTCCAACTGCGCTGAGGGTGAAAAATATTCAGTATCCACACCGTTCCACAATGGTAAAATGTTTTGATTTTCCAGTCCGGACTGAGCAATGAAAGACTCGACTTCTTTCTCAGAAACAAAGGTGCTGGCATTCACTTGTTTTGCGATTTCTTTTTCAAACGCAAAAAGCGTTTTGGCTTCGCGTGAGTAGACATAACTCATAGGCCAGGACTTTCTATTCGCATATTGCTGCCATTTATCGGAGTCCACATCCACGAAATCCACGACGATCTGCGCATCTGATCCAAGCAGTGATATTACATATTGTGCCATGGAAGAAGAAAAGACCAGTACACGGCTGATTCGCTGTTTCTTCACGGTCTCCACCACCCAACTCTGCATCTCGGAATCGAAGTAATAGGGGTTGGTCAAGGGACCGCCCGTAAGCAAGGCGCTAAGACTACGGACCTTGGCTAATTTAGGGTTTATACGGCATATCTTTGTATCGACAGTATAGTCTTTCACTACGCTGACGTATTTTTCATCGTCAGGATCATCGATAAATGTGCCCAGGTAGATGTGATAGTGTTCGCTTAGACCTTTTAGCCAGTTGAACGAACGGATCTTGTCTCCCTTGTTTGGGGGGAACGGAATTCTATGTACCAGATATAGAAGGTTTTCCATAGTATTCTCTCAGTTCTCGTTATTCAATCTATGTGCTGGTGATTGTATTGTTATATGTGAAACCAAGCTCAGCGATTTTCCTAGCCCAAATATTTATTAATATGCGGACCAACAATTTTTGTTGCCCAGAAAGGCATTTTTTTCCAGGTATTGATAAACATGCTGTATTTCGGATTGGAAGGACTCACATTGGGAATTTTCTTCGCTTTAACCAAATAGTATTCATACTCGAAAAACTTAGGCTCAAAGCCCCAGTTCTTCTTAAAGCTGAATGGTCCTGTGTTAACCTTGCTTCTGCCGTAGTCAAACCACTTCAGTCCTCTTTCACAAGAACGTCTCATCAATTCCCAGTACATGAAATCGTGCGCCTTATAGACACGCGCCAGATCGGAGGCGCCGGCGTAATAGGGCAAGACTTCGTCTTTATAGTAGAAATTCATCACACTCGACACCAGATTCCCATCCTTGTATATCGATAGAATATCGCAATCATCCCCGAATTCTTCTTTCAATATGTGAAACAGCTTTCGAGGAAAGGCAGGAGTCCCCAGCCCGTGCAGGCTATAGGCATAAGACTCATAAAAACGATCCACATCGGTGTCGTATTCACTTTCTAAGCCCGCATTGATACCCTTTCTAACCACCGCTCTCTGTTTACGGGGAATGTTCAACATGTTCTGCTCAACATCCGGATCAATTTCTTTTTTAAAGCTGGCATACAGATCGTCTTTGATCACCCAGTCGGCGTGTTGCTTTTTGGTCGTTCTGAACTCGATATAGTCCACATTGAGTTGCTGGGCTTTTTTTACCGAGGCTTCGGTAAGCAAATTGAAAGCATTTTCTGTGGTAGACAATATGCCACCTTGGACATAGAAGGGGAGTGATATGAGCGCGTTTCCGAATATCCGGCTCTTAACCTGTCCCATGGGGAGTACGCCAGTGATCTTTCCCGCTTCTTCTACATAGTAAAAAAACATGGGATGCCCATAGGTACGCTGCAATATGCTTTTCCACTCGGCTCGATGAAAAAAAGTGCCATCTTCATGTGAGAATACAAATTGATTCCAGCGTTGAATATCTTCTTTAGTTAGTTCTTTAAGTTCCATCGTAATATGTGTTTTCTTTCACTTATCTGTTATGTTCGAGATCGTTTTTTTCTACAACCAGCGAGTAGACTATTAGTCAATATCAAAAACCTTGTCCATTCGATCCCACTGAAAATCGTTTATCAGCGCCTTTAAACGTGACTCCATCTTTCCCAGATTTAAATAGTGCCTGAATCTGGCTCTCGCGCTGAGTTTTCCGGGTCGGGGTTGATCGTGGTCTATTTCCCAGGGATGAAAATAAAAAATACTCGATTGCTTATCTCTATTGTTTATATTACTAATCGCAAATCGGGAAAAAGAATAGGGATAAAATCGAAAAAATCCGCCGCCGCCCGCTGGCCAGCGTTTACCCAACCAGTCAAAAGTAGAAACCGGTATTTCTTTAAAATCTGAATCACTCTTCGGTTTATAGGCAAACCGGGGGGCATCGGGTATTCCGTACAGATCGTGTTTTACCGGATAGATACTGGAGCTATAGCGATGCCCTGTTTCGGCCAGGATATCCAGAGCCCAGAGATTACTCTTTATGATCGAGTAACTGGCTGCTCGGTATCCCTTCACTTCTGTTCCCGATATGTCCTCAAGGATCGCCTTGGTTTTAATGATATCGGCCCTGAATTCCTCGGGAGTCTGTGTACTGGCACGTATATGTGAGTAGCCATGGCTCGCCAGCTCGTGTCCTTCCTTAATCATACGCTGGATCAATTGCGGATAGCGTTCTGCTACCCAACCGAGCGTAAAAAAGGTGGCATGAATTTCTGCCTCTGCAAACAGGTCCAGAATTCGATTGGTATTTCTTTCAACACGATGTTCCCATTTATCCCAACTATCTCTGGATACAAAGGGCTCAAAGGCGGAGACTTGAAAATAGTCCTCCACATCACATGTCATGGCATTTTTTATTGTCTGTTTCAAACTGCTTAGCCTTTATAGGTGCCGAGATTAAAGCCAGCCACCAATATGAGACACGATCCGTTCTGCGGCACGCCCATCCCATAACTCGGGAACTCTACCGGCCTTACCTCCGGTGTTCATAACATCCTTAAACGCGTGCAATATCTTTTCACGATCGGTCCCTACAACCACATTGGTCCCCTCGGTGGCGGTAATAGGACGTTCGGTGTTCTCGCGCAATGTTATGCAGGGAATCCCCAGTGCTGTGGTCTCTTCCTGTATCCCACCGGAATCGGTGAGAACCACTTTGGCTTTAGAAACCAAACCGAGCAACTCCAGATAACCCAAAGGTTCTATCTTGAGTATACGATCGTTTTCAAAAAAGCTATCGAGTCCAAATAGACTGATCTGTTTTTCTGTTCGAGGATGTACTGGGAATACAATAGGAATATCCTGGGCAACGGTGCTTAAGGTATTCAATAGACTTGCCAGTATCTCTTTGTTATCCACATTCGATGGTCTATGCATGGTGACGACAGCGAACTCACCATGGGTGGAAATATCCTGGCCTTTTGGATATTTTGCCAGGGTAGTTTCGGATGCAACGGCATTTTTCAGATTAAACATCAGGGTGTCGATCATTACATTCCCGGTAAAAACAACCCTTTTGGCATCTATGCCCTCTTTTACCAGATTGTCCAGCGCCGATTTTTCAGTGGTGTAGAGCCAGTCTGATATCTGATCAGTCAAAACCCGGTTGATTTCTTCGGGCATGGCACGATCATAACTGCGCAAACCGGCTTCAACATGTATGACGGGGACTGATTTTTTAGACGCCACCAGCGCACAAGCGATCGTTGAGTTCACATCACCGACCACGAGAATTGCCGATGGCTTGTATTCATCGATCACCGGCTCGAAACGTTTCATCACTTCGGCGGTTTGCACGGCATGAGACCCTGACCCCACTTCCAGATCGATATCGGGTTGGGGAATACTTAACTGGTCAAAGAATAGGTGTTTCATCTTTTCATCATAGTGCTGGCCCGTATGAACCAATACCGCCCGGGCAAATTTTGCCTCGGCAAAGGCGCGCATAATCGGCGCAATCTTCATGAAATTGGGTCTAGCCCCAACCACACATAAAACGATTTTTTCCTTACTCAATCTCTGATCCTCACTACCAGATATATGAAAACTGAAGTCGTCCTTGTTTGATTTCCTGACGCTCCGACGCTACTCTTGTAGTTCTCAACATGTGTTGGTATTCAATTGAAGTGTTCATGTTTTTTCCCAGTTTGTGCTGGTAAATCATTTTTGCTGCATACCTTCTTTCTTTGATATTTAGCGCCTCCAATTCGTTTTCCTGATATATACCAACTCCTTTCAACAACCCTTTTTTGTTGGGTCTATAAGACCAGGCTCCGTTTGCTTGATGCACCAACTCACCGAGCCTTGAATTAAGAGGTTCATTCTTCTGGCGGACACCCTTAAAAACCAGTGTAGTTCTACGACCTTCGTAGCTAAAGGAACCCATTGCCTGTTTTTTTATATAAGTTAGAATACCTTGAATCCTTAAAATACCATCTAAAGTTTTTTCTTCGCCTGTGTCTTCATCAAGAATGGGATTCCCATCTTTATCAACAATCCTTACAGTAATATTTTTTTCGAAATTGAT
>JAOUPJ010000431.1 GCA_029879945.1 Gammaproteobacteria bacterium | reverse complement strand
ACCGGCAGTGGTGCCAACTGGACCCAGCAAGCCTATCTCAAGGCCGGCAATGCCGGGGCGAGTGACCGGTTTGGCGCCAGCGTGGCCCTGTCCGGTGACACCCTGGCGGTGGGGGCATCCCGTGAAGCGGGTGATGCCAACAGCACCGCCGCCAACCCGAATGACAATGCGTCTGCTGCCGGGGCAGTGTATGTCTTTACCGGCAGTGGTGCCAACTGGACCCAGCAAGCCTATCTCAAGGCCAGCAATGCTGGGGGGGGTGACGGGTTTGGCCAAAGCGTGGCCCTGTCTGGCGACACCCTGGCGGTAGGGGCATCCAATGAAGACGGCGATGAAAACAGCACCGCCGCAAACCCGAATGATAATGCGTCTTCTGCCGGGGCGGCGTATCTCTTCACCCGCAGTGGTGCCAACTGGAGCCAACAGGCCTACCTCAAGGCCAGCAATGTCGGCGCGGATGACACATTTGGCACTAGCGTGGCCCTGTCTGGTGACACCCTGGCAGTGGGGGCAGACTTTGAAGACGGCGATGAAAACAGCACCGCCGCAAACCCGAATGATAATGCGTCGGGTGCCGGGGCGGTGTATGTCTTTCAATAAGGCGCGGCATAGCTTGCCGTAATCGGTTTTATAAACCCTGCGGGTGTCAGTTTCGGCTGGTATTCGCAGGGTTTTTTTGTTTTTCAAATGTAGCCCCGATGCAAGGAAGTAGAATCCGGGAACCCCTGAACCCCGTCCCGTATTTCGCTGCGCTGCATACGGGCTACTTGCTGAATGAGGTGCATGCCACCAAGAGCGCTGGCTTTATTTTTCGCTACAATTCGCGCCAGCGAATTGCGCAAAAAGGTGGCCTGCGGTTGATTGTTATCTCCATTCAATTGTTAGGCGAACTATTTTTACCTACTGCATATCTTGCACGATTCACCATTTTTTCCACATCTGGCTCCATATTATCTGGTATCAAAACAATATCAGGGAAATTTTGTGCATACACACGAAAAATCTCATCAGTAAATGCTTGGCCAACTGAGGCTACACCGTCAAAATCGAAAATAACATATTGAAATTTTTCTACGCGAGATAGTAATCTTTTTGCCTGAGACCTGGACACTAATTTTTCATTTCCATATTGGGCTAGACGAACAGGAATCACCGTTTTATTAAATTGAAATTCATCTGGGGCAGCAAACTCATCGAATACAGCCTGAATCTTTCGATTTGAATTTCGCTCTATGAGCATGTAAACGGCAGTTCCAACGTCATTTCCAGATATGTCCGATTCTAAAATGTAGTCAAACTCAAATTTGTCGTCATGACTAAACTTTACCCCTCTTGATTCAATCTCAAACTCATCGAAAACTCGCGAAGTAAAAAATATACCTTCACCTGTGTGATTGTCTGGATCAGTCGTTAATTTTCCTTTAGATAGCTCAAATAGTGCTTGACGCTCATCACTCAAATTAAAGAGGCGTTTAATTTTTTTGAATATGCCTTCTCCATCATCAATAACAAAAATCACAATTCTTTCCTTATCTCTAATAACTGCGATATAAATGTGCTTACCACCAGAGTGATCAATGACGTTGTTTACCATCTCAGTGAAACCGTAGTGACAAATATCAACTATGTTTTCGGGTAGACTGTCAAAAATAAAAGAGAAATGAATTCTCCAAACACCATCTTCAGTAAAATCTTCTGTTAAGGGGAAAAGGGATTTATACTCTCTACGATCTCCTAAAAAATACCTCTTCCCTTTCCCGGTACCACTTGAACCCAACCACCCCTCATTTTCCAGTTTTTTTATATGATTATTTACCGCTTGAGGAGATATTGAGAAGATATTAGCAATATGTTTTGAAATATCAGTAGGATGGTGCCTCACGTCACTAATGATTTGATGACGTATTTTTTCTCCTCTTTCTCGATTGTTCATTGCCCATCCTTTAAGAAATCAGTTTTCTTAAAGGATAATACGTGTTTTCATCAAGGACAAGAAAAATTTAGCAATAAAAACAATAAGAAATAACTATTTCGCCTAACATCCATTTGAGTGCCAAAAGTTCAATAATGAGGGTGCACCTATTAACTTTTTACTGCTACTCCCGAATTTATTTCAACGCTTCTAGCATCGAAACACCAACATTAGTGTAGAGGCGAGAAGCGAACGCTGGCTTTATTTTTTGCCATTCACTGGCGCCAACAACCGACCTCTCGGTCACGCGTGGCTTATTCATAAGCATGTGGCGTCTTTAAATTTAAGGCATGAGCTGGCTCCAATGGCTGCATAAGCCCGAGAAACGTCGGTTGCTGACTCATATCTGTAAGGGATTCGCAAGCTCACTCCATCTCACAAGCTAATC
Organism: Gammaproteobacteria bacterium; assembly: GCA_029879945.1. Classification (GTDB taxonomy): domain Bacteria; phylum Pseudomonadota; class Gammaproteobacteria; order S012-40; family S012-40; genus JAOUPJ01. The sequence continues at coordinate 159 of JAOUPJ010000431.1, read as the reverse complement.
GCACTGGTCGTATGACCATGCCTGATAGTCATACGACTAAAGTTCAATAGCGAAAGCCTCCACTGCGGCCGTAAACTAGTTTGAATTAAAGGGGGAGCCCTTTTTAGATATTTGAATCCATCCTGCCCATTGCTACGTATGTAGGAGTAACAAAGCCGT
>JAOUPJ010000124.1 GCA_029879945.1 Gammaproteobacteria bacterium | reverse complement strand
CAGAAGTCCGGGAAAACGCAAAAAAAATTGCCGACATGGTTGTGGGTATGAAGCGGGGCCTCCCTGGTATGGATCTCGTTGTTTTCCCCGAATATAGCACGCATGGCATCATGTATGACCCGCAGGAAATGTATGAGACAGCATCGAGCATTCCCGGCGATGAGACAGCTATCTTTGCAGAAGCGTGCCGAAAAGCCAAAACCTGGGGTGTATTTTCGCTCACCGGTGAGCGACATGAGCAACACCCTAAAAAAGCGCCTTACAACACACTGATTCTGATGAACGATAAAGGTGAAATTGTACAAAAATACAGAAAGATAATGCCGTGGTGCCCCATCGAAGGCTGGTATCCCGGAAACAAAACCTATGTTACCGAAGGCCCTAAAGGTTTAAAGATCAGTTTAATAATATGTGATGACGGTAACTACCCGGAAATATGGCGAGACTGCGCGATGAAGGGTGCCGAATTGATTGTCCGTTGCCAGGGCTATATGTATCCTTCTAAAGATCAACAAGTCCTCGTGGCCAAAGCCATGGCATGGATGAATACGAGTTATGTTGCTGTTGCCAATGCGACTGGCTTCGACGGTGTCTATTCCTATTTCGGCCACTCGGCGATAGTCGGTTTTGACGGTCGAACACTCGGTGAGTGCGCTGAAGAGGAATACGGAATTCAGTATGCCGAATTATCAACATCCCAGATTCGCGACGCACGAGCCAATTGGCAATCACAGAATCACTTGTTCAAACTACTGCATCGTGGTTATACCGGCAAGATTAACTCCGGAGAAGACCCAGAAGGCGTTGCGGAATGTCCTTATGAGTTTTATCGAACATGGGTAACTGATCCAAAAAAGGCAAAAGAACAAGTGGAAGCTATAACCAGAGCAACTCCCGGCACAAAAGAATGCCCGATATCGGGAATTCCCAATAAATATCCGGAAAAAGAATTAGCTGAGATAGAGTAAGTAAAAAATGCTTTATACGCTAAAGATAACGAAAAAATATGTGCATCCTGACACAATAACAAGAATCCACTGTGCTAGCTCTTCAGTCCAAGCTTCTTTAGACGGTAGCGCAACTGTCTGAGGGTGTATCCAAGATGTTTAGCGGCCTTGGTCTGATTTCCTCTCGATTGGGCCAGGGCCGACATTATTGCTTCAGTCTCTGAGGCATCTACCCAATTGTAGCGCCGGTTCTGAATATTTTCTGCGCCTAGGTTTTTCTCCTGATTCATACCAATACCCTGTTCTTCGCCTAAAGTCTGCTTTTGCCTTCCATTTGTCACTATTTCAGTCGACAATATCCGTTCTATATCTTCCGGTGTAATGTAGTATTCCTCGGCTTGCAAAATCGCTCGCTCGATCACGTTTTGCAGCTGCCGTATATTTCCCGGCCATCTAAATTCAGAAAGCACCTCATAGACGCCCTGAGAAAAACTTAACGTTCGCTCATAAGTCTGACAAAAATGAGAAAGGAAATGTTCTGCCAGGCGAGGAATGTCCGGCTTTCTCTCCCTGAGGGCAGGTAAGGCAATGGGTATTACATTAAGACGATAGAAAAGGTCCAGTCGAAATTTTCCTTCTTGAATGGCTTTTCCTAAATCCACATGTGTTGCCGTAATGATCCGAAAGTCTACGGGCTTTGGCTTGTCTGCTCCTATGGGTTGAATCACTTTGTCCTGTAACACTCTAAGCAGCTTGGCCTGCAAATCCAATGGCATATCACCGATTTCATCCAGGAATAGAGTGCCGCCCTCCGCTTGCTCTATTTTCCCGATGTGCTTTCGATGAGCGCCAGTAAAAGACCCTTTTTCATGACCGAAAAGCTCCGACTCCAACAAGGACTCGGGTATTGCTGCACAGTTTATACTGACAAAGGGATTTCGGCGCCGCTTGCTTTCTTTATGTGTCATGCTGGCAAACAGCTCCTTGCCCGTTCCCGATTCGCCCAATAGAAGAATTGGGGCCTGGCTGTCCTTAACGTTTTCAATCGTCTTTACTGCATATAACAACTCCTTACTTGATCCTATAATCCCATGCGCCTCACATAGCTCCACCCAACGTACGCTTTCTCGATCCAATAGAGCCGGGTTATAACTGATGCTTTTGGCTCTGAGCTGCATACGCTGTATAACAGGACCAATCATGGCAGCAATGATGCGTAACAAGTCGATATCATCTGAGTAGCGGCGACGTGGATTGGCCCTTCGTTGCGCAGATAACACACCCACCGGTTTGCCGTCCACAATGATCGGTACACTCATAAATCCAACGAGATGCCTAGTACCCTGTATGGGTTCAGCAATTTTTTTTATGAAGACAGGTTCATTCATCACGTCAGTGACCAACGCCACCTGCCCACTACGCCAGACGTAACCTGTCAGTCCTTGAGAAAACTTGACATTGTATTGCCCCGCCTCAAGTTTTTCCTTATCCAAACCATACGAATAGGCAACTTCCAACTCGCTGGTCTGATTATTGGGCAACAACACCCGACCAAAATGCAAGTCTACCCATTTGGATAAAAGCTCCAACACGCTTCTGATCTTTTTTGCTGACGAATATGGCTTCGCCATCAGTTTAGACACTTCTATGAGAAGAGAATGATTTACTGCACGAAATTCATTGGTGTTTTGCTTTCTTGTATACATAAGCCTCCCCTGTACATCAAAAGGCCTAATGAGTTATTGCAAGCATTACTCCAAATCAAAATTAGCTAAATTTCAGTTAGTTGCGCCCACTGCTATTTAAAGCACGATTCAATATAGTGCAATAACCGGGGTATTTTTATTCATTGAATACTTTTGGGGGGCAGTACCGAAGTGCGTGGGCACAAACCAGTGGATAACACTATGGGTATCGCGTAATTGCTTTACTACAGAGAGATTAGGTCGAATCTCCGCCCCGTCGCCAGCGATGAAAACGTTTTACCCATTCCAGTAGGCCTTCTGGCTTATGGGCCTTCTTCCACACGCCGGCGGCGTATTTATTTGCCTCGCTCAGTGTAGGATAGATATGGATGGTGCCTAGGATTTTGTTCAGGCCGATATTGTATTTCATGGCTTGTACATACTCGGCAATCAATTCCCCCGCATGATGCCCGACGATGGTAACGCCAAGTATCTTGTCTTTACCGGGCACGGTGAGCACTTTTACAAAACCATGATCCTCTTCATCGGCGATGGCGCGGTCCAGATCATCTATTCCATATTTTGTTAACTCATAGGGAATATTTTTTTGCTGCGCTTCCGTTTCATTGAGGCCCACACGCGCCACTTCCGGATCGGTATACGTGGCCCAGGGAATCACGGAATAGTCCACCTGAAAACTTTTGAAAGGAGAAAAAAGCGCATTTACTGCAGCATACCAGGCCTGATGCGCCGCCACATGAGTGAACTGATACGGCCCGGTGACATCGCCACAAACGTAGATATTGGGAAAGTTCGTGCGCAAAAGCTCGTCTGCTTCGATAGTTCCGCGTTCTGTAAGTTTCACACCCAGGTCTTCCAGGCCAAAGCCTGTTACATTGGCTTGTCGACCCAGGGCTACTAATACCTGGTCGAACTCGATGCGAGTCTCTTCACCTTCTGAATCGGTAACAAGAAATTTCTTACCGTCGCTCGTTTCAAAGCATTTTGCACTGTGGCCGGAGAGCAGTGTAATTCCCTCTATGCGAAATCGTTCCGCCACAGTTTCTGAAACATCCGGATCTTCCCGGCCCATAATTCGCGCGCCTCTATCTACGACCGTTACGTGTGCACCCAGTCGTTGCATGGCTTGCGTCAGTTCGGAACCGATGGGACCACCCCCAAGCACCAATAATTTTTCAGGGCGTACACGTAAATTCCAAATAGTATCTGACGTGAAATAATCAATTTGATCCAGGCCCGGTATATTGGGCACAAAGGGACGTGCACCGGTGGCGATTATAAGATTTTTTGCCGAAAGGACTTGTCCATTGACTTGCACTTCCCAGGGTGAAAGAATTTTTGCTTCTCCTTCATAGACATCAACACCCAGCCCGGAATAGCGTTCCACTGAATCGTGCGGTTCTATTTTGGATATGACACGCTGCACGCGCTCCATGACTTGTGCAAAATCAAAGTCTACCGTGGTTTTGTTAAAACCAAACTCTTTGGCCCGTTGCGCATAAGACAGCATCTTGGCTGAACGTATGAGAGCCTTGCTGGGCACACAACCGGTATTCAAACAGTCCCCACCCATTTTGTGTTTTTCAATCAAGGCCACTTTGGCATTGACCGCCGCCGCGATATAGGCAGAGACCAAACCACCCGAACCCGCACCAATTACAATGATGTTGTAGTCGAATCCGTGGGGTTTACGAAAACCCTTGTAGACACGTTTGGCCTTAAACCAATCTAGGATTTTTTTGGCGATCAGTGGAAAAATTCCTAGCAACACAAACGACAACAGCAACTCAGGAGAGAGAATACCCGCCAGGCTTTCCAGATTACCCAATTGCACACCGGCATTTACATAAACAAGGGTACCTGGCAACATGCCAATCTGGCTGACGATAAAATATTTCCACAACTTCATGGGTGTGAGCCCCATGAGTAGATTGATCAGAAAAAATGGAAAGGCAGGAATCAAACGCAAGGTAAAAAGATAAAAGGCCCCTTCTTTTTCTATTCCTTTGTTAATGGTTTTGAGTTTTTCACCAAAGCGTTTCTGAATCGAATCTCGCAGGATCAGCCGAGAAGCAAGAAAGGCCAGACTTGCCCCAACAGTGCTGGCGAACGATATGATTATCGCCCCCTCGAACAAACCAAACACAGCACCACCCACCAGTGTCATCACCACCGCTCCCGGTAGCGACAAAGCAGTTACTGCCACATAGGTGGCGAAATAGATGAGTATGGTATTGAGCCGGTTTTGCTGGTAGTAGTCTTGAAAGACTTCACGCTGGGATTTGACATAGTCTAAAGTGAGATATTGCCCCAGATCATAGTAAACAAAGGCGGCAATGGTTGCTGCGATGATGGAAAGTAGAATGAATTTCTTCATATTGGGATTCATTGCCTTAGACCTGCGCCCTGGATTAAACAAACACTGTCCAATAGACGCAAAGCAAGTCGCTTCGTTACAAGCCTAGTTTGGGTCTACGGGCCTGGGCTTTCGCTGTTTGTCCACCGCAACATAGGTCACCGTAGCCTCGGTCACCTTGATGACCTCGTCCTGTTTTTTCTTACGCTCTACAAACACTTCTATAAACGTGGTAATGGAGGTGCGACCCACTCGGACCACGTCTGCATAACAGCTTACCAGATCACCCACAAAAACCGGTTGGTGAAATTGAAATTCATTCACAGCCACTGTTACCACCCGGCCATCGGCTCTGCGCGCCGCCGCTATCGATCCGGCAATATCCACTTGCGACATGATCCAGCCACCAAAGATATCGCCGGCAGCGTTGGTGTCTGCGGGCATGGGTGCCAATCGGATTACCGGTTGTTTGTCTTTGGGGAGTGTCGTGATTTTATCGTTCATTGTTTCAAGCCTGACTCGTTTCCAGTTCCAATTTATTCACTTCGGGTAGCGGCAAATGAACAGACTCTATTAAATCCACTTTTAGTGAGGAGATGTAACGATTCACAAAGGGCGCCAGATAGTTTTGTTTTGAGGTGCTGAACAGATGCACCGTTCGATTTTCACTCATAGAACGGTGTGCTTCGATGACTCGAAGAAGTTGTCGACTCACTCCGGCGGCCGAATCAAAAAAACTGACTCGGTTCTGCGTAACTTCCACGAGTTCATTTTTCAGAATCGGATAGTGGGTACAACCCAACACAATACTGTCCACGTGTGAATCAAGCAGCGGTTGCAGACTCTCACTCAGAAAAGCGCGCAGCGCTTCGCTATTACTGGGTCCGCTTTCGATCAGCTCCACCCATCCAGGACAAGGCACCAGCAGGGTATTGGCATCACTGCCATAGCGATACACCAGCTGTCTGAAGCGCGGACTATTGATCGTTACCGGTGTGGCCAACACCGCCACATGCTTGCTCTGACTATGCAGGAGCGCAGGCTTCACCGCAGGCTCTACGCCAATGATAGGCAATGAAAAACGCGAACGCAGGGTATCGATAGCCATGGCGGTCGCGGTGTTACAGGCAACTACGATGGCCTTACAGCCTTGTTGAACGAGACGATCTGTGATCTGAATGCAGCGCTGCAAAATCAATTCGGGGGCTTTGGTGCCATAGGGCATATAGGCCTGGTCGGCTATATAGATAAAATTTTCATGTATCAATTGACGCGTTAACTCATTGAGGATGGTTAAACCACCAATCCCGGAATCAAACACGCCGATGGGCGCTGTGGGGTTCAATTCTTTATGCATACTTATTTAAAGAGAAATCCAAATTCAGAGAGCTTGCCACTCATATTGAGGGCGATATTGCCCTGGCCATCGGCTCTACCCATCATACTCAAGGAGCGACCCAATGTACTGGAAGGGCCTTCACGCGCGGCCAAGCTACCGTTGAGCTTATATTCTCCCTTGGGAGTCACAAGCAGTTGACCAGAAATCTTCAAGGGTCCACCTGCGTCGGAAAATTTCGCCTTCACACCGTCTTTGTCTGTCGTGAGCGTGGCCTTGATATCACCCAGTTCCACTTTTTGTGGAAACTCACTGCTGGCTCTCTGCCATTGCAGAACTCCGCTTGCGCCACTGACCGTGTTACCATCCAGTACGAGCTCATCCAGGCTCAGGTCAAACATGCCGCCCAGTTTGACCGCAGGAATATTGGCCATCTTAACTAGATCCTGCGCCGCATACCGCGCTTTCAAATCATTCAGGGCCAATCCGCCAAATAGGGATTTGCTTACGACTGCACTGCCGCGATTATCCCCCTGACGAAACACCACATTGACTTCAGCATTACCCCATAACAGAGCAAAAGGATGCACGCGCCATTTCACATCATTAAAATGCTGGCCATTTACATCCAGGCGTTTGATTTCACCATGCCAGAGCGTACCATCCACACCAAAAAAACGAGGTTGGGGACGCATATCCTTGGTTAGGGATTCGGCCAGATTGATGGCAATCCCTGCTGGAAACTGGAAAAGCAAAAAGCCTAGAAAGCAGACTACCCCCAGTATGGTCAGCCAAATACCCCGTTTACCCATTTAGCTGCTTCCCTTGAATTCAAATCTCGCGCTCACGCGACCTGAAACCGCTTCCTTATCGATGGAAGCCGACTCAATTTCGACTCCATAGGTGCTGGAAAGCGCGGCCAGCCATTTGGCCACATCGTCAAACACAGCTGATTCCAGCCACACACGCACCTTGTTCTGACTATCAGGCTCCACCCGTTTTACGGCTTGCTCCAGTTTTGCAATCTTGGCGCTACTATCTATAATCGCTAACAGGGACTGTCCCTGTGTTGACCGGTTGCCCCCTTGCCCGCGCGTCAGTTGCTTCACCTCTTTGGCGGCATTTTGCATCCACACAACCAAGTCCTGCTCTTCTTTGACCTGAACTTTGAGATGCGCCACGTTATCAACTACGGGTTCCCATACAATGCTGTACACCATCATCAAGCCAATCAGCACCGCTGCGGTACCGATCAAGGTCTGCTCTCGTGGACGCAGTTGCATCCAAGTCTGTATCGCTTTTTGCAGATGCTCGTTCATCCCCTATTTCCTCTTGATGTGTAGACGACCATCTACGGTAGAGTCTCTGGATTGTGCCGATTGGATCTCCACCTGCAAATCACCCGCATCGATTATTTGCTGTTTGAGTTGATCGAGCACCTGCAATGAAGGAACCGTCAGTTCCACATCCATCACGCCGGTACGGTAACGGATGGATTTCAAGACCACTCCACCAGTCTTGCGAATCACTTCACCGCTCTGAATCAGCATGGACTGAAATTCATTGCCTCCACCACCACCGCGCAATTCAGACAGCTTCTGTTTCATTTGCTGCTTGGGATTGGGAATTTTTTTCGCTTGCGGGAAGGCCTGTTTGTAGATGTCCACCACTTGTTGTCTGAGTTCGTCATATTGACCCTGCAGGCTGATGTTTTCATACATCATCACACTCCAGTGCAATACGAACCACACCGCCGCCAGAATCCCCGCCGTTTTCCACGGACGCAGCCATTTGCCTATGCGTTCCCGCTTGGAATAGTCACCTTGTAAAAGATTAATGGCCTTTTTAAGATCAATCGTTCCCTGTTCTTTGAGTATACCCATCAAACCATTTTCGGTGACGGGCTCTTCAATCTCCAACTCTTCCACTGTATCGATAAAAGTTGTGGTATCGAAGGCCGTTTGTGCGTCGTGCCACATCACCATGCGTGTTGGAGGTTCCTTTTCCTGCTGTTTTAAGGCAATGGGTAATAGGATATCGGTGTTCTCAAAATCCACAGCGAAACCCGTGCGCCCATTGACGCGCACCAAGGTATCGTCTTCTTCTTGCAATATCGTCCAGGTGTCTTCGCTGGAAGGCAGGGCATACACATCGGGAATCAGGTATTCGGGAAACAATGCCGCCTGTCGCAATTTGGACTGCCATTTCTCCATCTGATCTCGCCCCACCACGCACACAGGCAACAATTCGTCTTTTGTGCGCTCGCCCAGGGCAAAGTGCATATCATCCACGTTTTCCACCAGACGATCTTCCAGGGCAAAGGGCACTGCCTTTTTTATCCGTTGACGATTTTGGGTGGGCATATTGATCTCGGTGATCAGCACGTCACGGCTGGGTACCAGCACCACGATGCGTGCGCCAATTGACTGCTGGGCTGCTTGCGACAGCGGGCCACGGGTAATAGGACTGGCACCGGCTTCGGTATCCAGGCGTAGCCAGCTGACATTTTCCACATCACTGCCGAGTCTGATTACTAGATAAGCACTCACGGTCTTCCTTTATCCTAGATATTACCGCTTCCAATCGATCGAAAAATCGAACCAAAGCTTCCATCGTTCCGTTGATAGATCATAGCGTGAAAATGAGTGGAACTGCGCCCCACCGAGGCGGTAGCATTGACCATATAGTAACGGCTATCCACCGTGACGTAGCCCCCTCCCAGGTCATTGGCTATCGCATCCTTATCGGCCTGCTCGGTAAAAAAGGACTTGGCCTTGGTATCAAAGTCAGCCGCAGTTTTATAGGGTCTGTCGCCTTTCAAGTCACTAATATGTTGTTTAGTAAATTTACTGGAGATACATTGAATGAGCAATGGCTCTGCCGTGTTCACATTGAGCTTATTATCCTTGGTGGGCAATACAGTAACATATTCGACCAGGCCTTTGATATCGTCCCCCTCTTCCACTTTCTTGCCATACAATAATTCGCGGTCGAAACCTTCTATCAAGAGCAATTCGCTCACACTCACCATGGCGGTATTGGCCGCTCGATAGGGACGCTCCTTACCCAGGTATTCACTGTCTTCAGCCCCGCCTTGAGATCTCGGGTACTGATCCCCATCGATCCAATCGGCAATGGCATGTACCAGCTCTTGTGCGCTACCACTGTTCTTGCCCATTTCGGCCATCACATCCCGCAAGATACACTCCAACTGGGCCTGGGCTTGGGCATTGATGGGCTCCGGCTCTCCCTCCTTGGGGGGAGGGTCAAGGAGCCGGTTCAGATTAAACTTGGCTTCCAGGTCTGAAATATTGCCTTTTACTCCCCCCCCC
>JAOUPJ010000430.1 GCA_029879945.1 Gammaproteobacteria bacterium | reverse complement strand
TTTTCACGTTTGAAAAAATCAAAGTAGCCGCATTTTTTAACGACTGATACGAAACCCTTTTGCCCGGATTCCTCCATGTCGATTTGAAAGGTGGAACCGTAGGCCACTCGTGTTCGATCTATGGAAGCCCGTTTCAGCGTTGCCAGACGATCTTTTGAAAAATAGAGAGAGATGCGTACAGGCCATTTAATCCAAAAGGCACCAACTCCTTTAAAAACGCTACTTAACAACGCCTTTACTTCGATATTCAGGCTTAACTGCTTTAAATGCATATAGGAAGCCAGTAAATAGGAGGTCATTAAAAAGTTGAGTTGGGAGGCCCGGTCTTCAACAAAACCCAAATTTCGAAAAAAAATCGTCTGGGCAGTGTTTGAAATATCATCCATTAGTGCTGAAATTGCAGAGGGGTTTTCCATGTGGTTTGAAAGACTCTTGGCAAGATCTTTGATAAATGTCTTTTCAAAATACTTCGAGGTGTAATCCCATGGATAGGGAGTGTCTCTTTTGAGTGTCGTGATCATAGAATCTCTTAGTTGTACTGAGCTTTATGGCTGTATGTCTGTTTGCATTTAGTAGTCAACAAGGTGATGATGGTCTATGTTAGAACGGGGTGAGCTGACAGCTGGTAAGTTGATCAATAATTAACACTCTCCTGTAAAGGCGCGGATCTATCTGAGTATAGTGTAATTTATTCATATAAATCAACCTGTTGCAATAGGTTGGAAAAAAAGTTTGCGGTACCCGTTTGTTTTTGGTAAAAAAGCGGGCTACATTTATCTCGGCACATGGGAGAACACAGATGGCCGCGAAGCAGGAAAATGCAACAGGATCAACCACTTTTATGGGGTTTAAGCCCTATGATATGGCTGACGGTGAGGAGTACATGAACTCTGCTCAACACGAGCATTTCAAAAAGATCCTGACCGCCTGGAAAAAGGAATTAATGGAGGAAGTAGACCGTACCGTGCATCATATGCAGGATGAGGCTGCCAACTTCCCTGACCCCAATGACCGCGCTACTCAGGAATCTGAATTTACCATGGAGCTACGTGCACGTGATCGTGAGCGTAAGCTGATCAAGAAGATTGAAGAATCTATTGTCGCTATCGAAAATGATGATTACGGTTACTGTAATCAGTGTGGAATTGAGATTGGGATAAGACGCCTGGAAGCCCGTCCTACTGCTACACTTTGCATCGATTGTAAGACCTTAGACGAAATCAGAGAAAAACACGTAGGCGGTTAGCTAGTCTAGCCGCTTTTCTCACTACTCTCCCCGAGTTTTTAAGCCATTCGTTTCTACGAACTTGCAGATGTATTCGTAGGCTGCCGGGTCTTCATCCTTTAGAGATTTATCGACAACGAGACATTTCTCCCCATCGATAATTTTGGGTCTGACTTTTTTACTATAGTGGAGTCTGTGGTCGGGCCCAAAGCTGGCTAGCACAGAAGATAGACGCTCGATCCAATCGCTGGGACGAAAGCGCTGGCCGTCGGTTCTGAAACTTTCAATTACCATTAAATCTAAACTATTCAACATCTTTTGCCCCACATCACCGCATACGCTGTTCTTTATCGTCTGCGTTGTCTGCTTTTGCAGCTTTTTCTCTCTTCTTAATTGCAATTATAGCTCATAAACTATGTGGAATTAACATTAAATAGCTTTAATAAGTATTTAGAAAGGATATAGATTTTCTTTGTTGAATAGCCAATTTTATGATTTCATTGCGGAAACAGAGAAAGCGCCTTCCTGCTTGCTGATGTATGGGGGAGCGCAGGAACTCCCCCTATATATAGAGTAGCCGTGTGTCATTTAAAAATGTGCTTCCAAGGCTTCACGGACTGCATCCAGGGTGGCATCAACCGCGTTGATGAGCCCTTTGGAAGACTGCTTGATAGCAATATCCGGATCTTTGAGGCCGTGGCCGGTTAAGGTGCAAGTGATGGCGCTACCCTCTGGAATTTTTCCGTTTTTCAGATCTCGCATGCAACCAGCAACCGATGCAGCAGAGGCAGGTTCGCAAAAAATACCTTCCTTTGTTGCCAGTAGCATTTGGGCATCCAGTATTTCTTCGTCTGTCAGTTCATCGAACCAGCCCTTCGACTCTTTTTGCGCCTTCCAGGCCAAGTCCCAGGACGCAGGATGCCCAATGCGGATGGCCGTGGCGACCGTCTCAGGATTATCCACCATTTCACCTCTCAAGAAAGGCGCAGCACCCGTCGCTTGATAACCACACATCACGGGACGTGACTTGGCATTGCCATTCTTGTAGAACTCGTCGTAGCCCATCCAATACGCAGAAATATTTCCTGCGTTGCCAACGGGCAGGCAGTGATAGTCCGGGGCCTTGCCCAGTTCTTCGATGATTTCGAAGGCGGCTGTCTTTTGGCCTTGCAAGCGAAACGGATTAATGGAATTCACGATCGTAATTGGCAGTGTAGCTCCCACATCACGCACCAACCGTAGGCCTTCGTCGAAGTTACCTTTGATTTGAACAACGGTTGCGCCGTGCATCATGG
>JAOUPJ010000429.1 GCA_029879945.1 Gammaproteobacteria bacterium | reverse complement strand
AGCGGGGGGGGGGGAAGGTCAACTGTTTGTCCAGACCAAATCGCCGTGCTCGTCCAGCATGACCCGCCCAAAAACACCAACATCGTCTTTTAATTTTCTAAGATTTCAGGTCTGGTCGGGGAAATATCATAATCGACATAGTTGATTTTTCCATTAAACGCAAAGGGTTCCATTGGCTCATATTGTTGAGAAACAGATGAGCCCAAATCAACACCAATATCCAGGGTTTCGGTCAACGTATATTTTCCAAAAACCATTTTGTCCGTCTTGCCTTCTCCGACTAAAACGTCATCTACGTATAACTTTACTGTTCCCCCCGTCAGATCTACGAACGGCCTAAATGGCTTTTGCTCATACACCATTTTCACCGTATGTTTTCCTGGTTCAATTTTGTTTTCTGATTGTGTTAGATAATATTCTCGCGTGAACCAGTTGTATTCGTAATTTAGGTAACCATCCATCATGTACAAGGTATAGCCCGCAGTCCTGCCGCCCATAGCCACAATTACACCGTTACCGCCTTCTTCAGGAACATCAATTTCGGCAGTAATAACGTGTGAGGTTTGAAACACTGATGGCGCACTGCCCTCTGTCAACCGGCGGGTATCAGCAGTGAAGTGATATTTGTATACTTTGCTGTTTACTGAAGGCCTTTCAGGGTTATTGGCTCTTTGAGCCCATCTATCGTCCAATGGGTAAACGTTATATTTCTTGGCCTGCTCATCGAAGATGGTTTTTAGCTCTTCCAGTTTCTCTGGTTTAACTTCTGCCAAATCGCGATATTGAGAATAATCGTTCGCTACGTTGTACAACTCCCATTTGTCTCGCTCAAACTCGCCGGTAGCATTAATTAGTTCCCAAGGCACGCTATGCATCGCGGCAGCCATCCAGCCTTCATGATAGATAGCGCGTCTTCCCTCTACCTCAAAGTATTGGGTTGTTCTTCTGTCAGCCGCGTCCTTATCGTTAAAGGTGTACGCCATGCTTACACCAGCTATCGGTATCTGAGGAGCGCCAAGAACTTCAGTCGGTTCTGGTATGTTCGCTACTTCATAAATTGTTGGTGCTATATCGATGACATGATGGAATTGCTCACGGACTGATCCAGGCTCTGTAATTTGATTAGGATAGCTGATGATTACGCTGTTTTTAGTTCCGCCATAATGCGACGCAACCCTTTTCATCCACTGAAACGGAGTGCTCCATGCCCAAGACCACGGCACGCCATAATGATTCTCATGTTTGTAGCTGCCCAATTCGTCCAATACCTTGTATTGCGCTTCAATATTCGACTTCAATCCATTTTGCGTCAGCATATTATTTTCGGTACCGGTCATACTTCCTTCAGGCGACGCACCATTATCACCAGTAATGTAGATAATCATCGTGTTCTCGCCACCAGGAAGAGATCGGGCGGCCGCTAACAACCTGCCTATATGGTGATCTGCATGAGCCAAATAACCCGCGACTACTTCAGCCTGCCTTGCGTAGACTATTTTCTCTTTCTCTGACATTGACTCCCAGGAAGGAATCGATTCAGGCCGCGGAGTTAATTTTGCGTTCGCAGGAATAGTCCCCAGTTCTTTCTGCCTATTAAATGCCCGTTCTCTATATACATCCCAACCCTCATCGAAATGTCCTCTAAATTTCTCGATCCACTCTTTGGGAGCATGGATTGGCGAATGGACTGCACCCGGGGCGAAATGCATGAAATAAGGTTTGTCTGGCGCGATGGATTTTTGCTGGGAAATCCAGCCAATTGCCTGATCGACCAGGTCTACCGTTAGATGATATCCGTCCTTATAAGAATAAGGCGGCTCAACAGGAGTGGTATTTTCCCACAATTGAGGTTGATACTGGCTAGTTTCCCCGCCAAACCATCCATAGAAATACTCAAAACCCAGCCCGGTTGGCCAGAGATCATAAGGACCAGATGGATTCACTACCCAATCCGGGGTGTTGTGCCACTTGCCAAACAGTGACGTGTTATACCCATTTAGTTTCAAAACCATGGGCAGTGTTGCTGCCTCAGAGGGAATAATGCTGTTGTAACCGGGGTACCCGGTAGACATCTCAGTGATAGTTCCGAATCCTACTTGGTGATGATTTCTGCCGGTCATCAAGGCAGCTCTGGTAGGGGAGCAGATACTCGTTGTGTGAAAATTATTGTAAAAAAGCCCCTCCTTGCTCAGCTTGTCTAACTCTGGTGTAGCGATCAGCCCACCATTAACGCCCAATTGCCCAAAGCCTACGTCATCTAGCATCACAAGAATGACATTGGGCGCCCCTTCCGGTGCTCGAATTCCTTGCTGAAAACTTTGTTTAGAGTTTTTGTAAGTGGTTCCAATCTCTCCTTGAAATTTCTCGGCTATGGGGAGTACGGACCTATCGGGTTCTTGAGCATTAACACCGCCGATTCCCAGAATAATCGTGAAGGTTAACGTTGCCGTGAAAAATTTCATTTCTATTTCTGCTCCAGAGTATTGGAAATTGTGCTTTTAAGTCGCCGTTTAATCACCCTTTGAGGCAGGGTTGCCTTAC
>JAOUPJ010000123.1 GCA_029879945.1 Gammaproteobacteria bacterium | reverse complement strand
TTCGGCAGATCGGAAACGGTTAGGTGAGATGGCAGGAATGTAGGAAAAATTATTGGGGGTGGACTGGTTCCAGTCCACCTGCCTACAGCCTTCCGCACCCCGCACACACTTCCCTTACCTTTAGTACTGCAATATAATCCCCTCCAGAACAATTTGAAGGGATCCTATCCATGCCAACCTACGACTACCAATGTGAACAAAATGGTGAAATCGTCGAAGTAAGACACGCCATGAATGACACAATCAGCACTTGGGGCGAGTTATGCGAAAAAAAGGGGATTCCTCCAGGCACCACTCCTCTGGACTCACCTGTTAAAAAGCTGGCCACAGGGGGACAGGTCGTAAAAAGCAGCAGTCTTAAAGAAAATCTCCCGCCCTGCGCAACGGGTGGCGGCTGTAGTGGTGGGGCCTGCGGTTTCAACTAGTCCTCGTCCCCGTAAGCCTGCTACTACAGTTCTTTTCCCTTTAAAAACCCAGCCAGGGCTATATCCAGTTTTAGAATATGGTTGATGAGCCAGTCCTTTAGAAACTCGTGGACCTCATCCAGGTTTATGTCCTCACCCCTTTCAAATTTACCCAACAAGTCTACTGCCGTTTTTTTAAATCCCTCATGGGCCTTTTTGTGTATATCATATTCGCTATATCCATAAGCCAGCATCATTTCCTCTTCGACGAAAAAATGCGTTTTGGTATACTCCACCAGACCAGATAGCACCTTCTCAATAATATTCCCGCTGGCCTCGTTTTCAATCGCTTTTTGCAGCAGATTGATATACGAAATAAGAACCTCGTGCTCTTGGTCAATCAGCCTATTTCCGACCATCAAACTGGCATCAAATTCAATATACGACATACCGTTCTCCGTTTCCTTTCAGAGTTTCTATAATCACCTTTTCTGTAAGTATAGATAGGGATTTCTGGAACGGAAGGTAAGTTTTCGGAAACAGAGCCGGTTGCTTTCACTATGACCAGGTAAGGAAAAATTCGAGAGCCGTCTTTCCAGACCCTGATATTGAAGCCCAATACAAAAGCTCAATATGGACCGGATCAACGTTTTGAGCCCCTCTGAAGAGGGGCTCAATCTTACTTGCCACACAAAAATGCCCTTAGTTACTCAATTTTGACAAGATATCCTGGTATCTTTGACCTGCTAAAAACTCTAATTGAGAAATTGCATTTTGTTTACCACTACTCTGTTTTCCTATCTCTACAAACTTTTCAATAGCATGTGAATTTTTATGGCCTGATACGTCGACGTGTTTACTCACATTATTCAACGCATTTAGAATTCCGTGTACTGGTTTCATCTTAGATTTTAAGAGTGTTGATATCTCCTTCGTCTCGTTTTCCTTCTCGACAGTCTGATATGACTGTATCTTCTTATAACTCACAACCTTGTCGTTTATTTCACCTTTAGTGTGACCGTGTACACTTAGTGCCAAGTCCTTGGTCGAATAGCCTACACGTAGAGCATGTGCCAAAATCGCCTGATTGTCTTTTGCCAGAAATTCCTTACTCAATTGAGCCAGATTATCTTTCTTTACATGTGCCTCAAAACTCACGTTCTCAACACTAGTTTTTTCATCGTTCTTTTCTAAACTAAGCTTCAGACCAGACTCTATTTCATAGACGCCTTTAATCAAAAGATCATAAGTGGCTTCCGCATTTTCCTGGACTTCTCCATTGAAAACACCGAGACCCTTAAGTATTGTTACGGCATCATTGTAGCCCTTCTCTATTCCTTTACTTGCCTTTTGCAGCAACTCCTGCGCAGCCACATCACCCTCTTCCGCCCTTTTTTTGTTCACTGCGACATCCACAAAACTTAAAATTCTATTTGCTACTGCTTGCGGTGAATAATCTGAACCCAAATCCAGTTTCCCGTGCTTTTTTTCAAACTGCGTTCTAAGATTGTCTGCTAATTTATTGTTGAATATTTGGCTAAAATCCTTGTGCTTAGGGATTGAAACACCGATAGATTTGGCCTTAGACTCAATATTCTTGCTATGACCCAGTGCGAGTCCATTGAATTGAAACGGAGATACGATACCAACCATGACTAACTCCCCTTCGAACAATTGTTTAGTTAGGAGTGAGCAGCTTAACAGAACTGGCAATTTCTTTCTGCGCCACACATCACAGTAATACAGCACTCACAAACAAACATCGGTCTACGATAGCCTTACAATATCAATAGGTTAAAATGTTTTTCTTTTTTTTCATTCATTTGAGTTAACAATCCTGCTCATTTCAATATTGAAATTTATTGAAATATAGGCGGATAGTTAAGGAATTACCCTCATTTTTAGGGTAGGTGTTAACGCAAACCAATAAGTATGTCAGTCAGACAATTGATGACACCCGGTGGATTTAGAACACGATTAACCTGTGGGCATCTACCGGGATGCTTTCAAGATAAAGTAGAAACAATTTCTAAAACACAAGATGATTTTTAAATGGCTGTTTAAATTAGAGCTTTAGTCCTCTCAGCCCTTTTTTCATACTCCGCTTTGAGAAAAGATCGTCTTCCAGGCCCACGTCGACAAGAATTTTGCTAACAGAAATAGAGGTCTTTTGTTTGGATTTGGGCTTATAGCCCACTACATCTTTCCAAATCCATTTCCCTTTCTCATTTAGCCAAGTGATATCCATTTCCACTTCATTGGCGTTTCTCTCATTGATAAAGTGAACTCGTCTTAATGTGAAATTTTCTTTGTCTATCCAGTTCACTGTTTTAATATAGGGAAATGCATCAAGGTCAGTTTTCTTGGGAGTGCTTTCCACGATGTAATGGTCTCTACCATCTAGCATTTCTGAACCCGCCAACTTGTGGGTGTCCAGCTCTGGATGTCTTGGATCCAGGTGATTTCGATGTAGAACAGACTTACCAAATAGTTCATCTTGTTCTTTCGCTTCCGCACCACTACGTTTACTCTTTGCAGTCAGGCGCATGACTTGTCTCAAATCAGGTATATAGATCCATTCTTCATCTTTCTTATTGCTTAGAGGCGCGGACAAGAAGCCCAGGTACACCTTGTCTTTCTCTACAGGAGGGAATTCGGCGAAGAACAACACCTTGGAAGCAAATTCAGCACTACTATCGTAGTTCTTCCAAAAGACCCGAAAGGTCAGGTTTTTGTCTCCCTCATTGGGCGCTGAGAATGTGAAGGCCATTCGGGAAATCTGGTCTTGAACCCTTTCCAGATTGTAGGCTTTGGTAACAATTTCCTTGCCATCAGAGAGATCTGCCGCCACTACCATATTGCTTATCAGTAAACACAGTAGCCCAAGAACCTGTCGTATCGTTGGCCGCTTATTCATTGCTCCCCCTCCAATTGGAAAATCCGGTGCTTTATAATATGATCACCAAAACTAACATCCATGTTTTTAGCCAGTCTTAAGACTTTTGTGAGAGACTTGGCCACTCCCCCTGCTACTCAAAGCAATGTAAATATAGTATATTTCCAGCAGTGGGCAGTTTGTTTTTGTATATTCAATAAGTTATAAGGTATTCCAGAATGAGTCAATCGGTTCTTACAGGTCTAGCGGTATCTATTGCCTATTATTCCGGCGATCGAAAAACAGGATCGCTAAAAGTTCTCACTTCCGACGGAGATAAGCTCACAATCAATGAAGTGCAGACTATATCCGGAACCGATCTGGACAAGTCACTAAAACCCATTCTAATCGGTATGACCAAAGACGTGCGCGTGGTTTTATTGGACCCGAAATCCAAACAAATTAGCCTATCCGAAGATTTTCCCGAAGATACGTTTGCTGCTCACATCTATAGTGACCCTAATTCCACGCGAGATTGGTTTATGAACGATGGGGACAAGGAAACGGGAAATGACACGCTAAACTGCGGTGATAAGGGCTCCTCTGTAACGATCGTTGAAAACAGTAATACACCCAACGCCCGGTATTTGGCCACTATCTGTGTCGGGCGGGGTCACCATCAGGCGACTTTCACCTACCCTTCTGATGCTCATCCCGATGTGCCACAACTTGTTATCGTGAGCAATCTAAAAGATGGTACGTTGTCCATTATTGGTAATGATGCAAATCGTTCCGATAGCGATTTGAAGGTCATTTCCACTATCAATCTTTGTGAGCCCGACAAGGATGAGGGTAAAGCGGCTGGGGCTGTGCCCAATAACGCATTTCCCCACGGATTAGTGTATTCCAAGGCCACAGGAAAAATATATAATCTCAACAATGGCTATGGGACAGTAGTGATCATTGATCCCAAAACCAAACAGATTGAAGAACGATTTGAGTTCAAAGGCCACAGCAATCTGTTTATTTCTCCAGATGGAAAATATCTGTTTGGTCGCGGCGCCGATAGAAAATCGGACGAGAACCATGTCATCGCCAAGCTAACCGTTATGGATCTTAGCAGCCGTGAAATTGTCGCGAAACTGGACTTACAAGACATCTACATCAGCAAATACTTTTTCAATAATGACGGCTCAAAGCTCTATTTAACCACTGGCAGTTCGGGCAGCGATCAGCAAAAGGCAAACCTCAAATCCAACGTAGTGCTCGTGTATGATTTGAGCCAACTCCCCCAAATCAATCTACTGGCGGAAGTGGACGTGGGTGAGGTTGGGACGCTGGACTTTGTCGGCATGGGAGACTCCTCACTTGTGCTGTGCTCCGATTCCGGCAGTGGTTCCATGAAAATCATCAGTGGCAATAAACACCAAATCATTGAAACTATTAAAGTTAGTCAAGATATTGGTCATTCCCGCGTGTGGGTCCTGCCCTGATCTTTTTACTCCGATAACTTTCGTCGATCGTTAATGAGAGCCCGGTTTACCGGGCTCTTTTTTTTAAGCTGAATATTTCATCCGAACGAGAATATTTTTACCAACTTTTCACAGACCTCCACGAAAATTGACCTACTAGCTGTAGTGAGGGGCACAGTGAGAATTCTAAGCAATATTCAATGGTTTCTGAGCATGGATGAAGAAAATAGTACGCTAAAAATAGGTATTGGATTGGCCGCAGTAGCTGCCATATCGTTTTTACTCTACGCCACACACAAGAAATTTGAAGAGCAGGAGGTTCAGTGTCTGGCCCTCAATGTTTATCATGAAGCCCGGGGTGAATCGGTGGAGGGGCAACGTGCTGTAGCCATCGTTACCATGAATCGGGTACGCTCTCAACATTACCCTGATACGGTTTGCGCTGTCGTGTACGATGAACAATACGATAGCAGATACAACCGATATGTTGCCGCATTTTCTTGGACAAACGATTTCTTACCGGATCAACCCAATGATATCGAAGCATGGAAACGGGCATTTGAGATAGCAAAACACGAATACCAAGCCAACGCCAACCCTATACGCTTGACCCACGCGATGCATTACCACAGTGTGGAAGTGAATCCTGATTGGGCACCCGAAAAAAAACTCGTCGCTCGAATTGGCAATCACAAATATTACGAGTAAACGTGTCTCATCGCGGACTGGCTTTGTTTATTCAAACTTAGACCAAAGCCAGATAAGATACGATTAAGACGAGTGCAGCATACTGGCACGACCCTACAGTTGGAAATGCCAGGTCCTATCATGCTTCAAGCTTGCTTTCTACCTCACCTCCGTTTCCTGAGTTTACTCCTGTTATGGAGCCCTTTCCTCTCTGCACAGACCATTCAGGATGATGCGAAACAGCAGTTTCAAACCAAGGTCTATTACGCAAACTCCAGCCTTCTCGATTCGGATCTAAAGCTGAAAGCAGAAACACGCCAGTTGGGTACAATTCCGGAACAAGGACACTACCTACTTACCGACTTTTCCATTGAAGTGATTTCGCCAAACTCCACGATCTCTGCAGAAACACTCGATCAAGAAATAGTCAACGTTGGTAAAAAACTAGGTGCTGATTTTGTAATTAGCAAAAAGCGATTTGAGGAAAAAAGAAATATTCCGGTTATTCAACACAATGACAATGCGCTATTTATCATGCAGTTGGCTGAGCCGTCCTTCCAATATATCACACGCGTAGTGGTAGGAGCCTATCGATACACCTCCAACGCCGACTAATCATCGCATTTATTGCTTCAAGTCTAAATTTGAAGAAAGAAAACTGGTAAACTAGCGACCGGTCCACGCAACAGGTCGATATTGCCAAATCCATGGGAAAGTCTAAGGATATACACAAAGAGCAGAATTACGCGCCGCTTGAAAAGGTATTTGACAAGATTGTCAGTCCCTTTGAGGATTTCATACACCAGGAAACGACCAGTGGGCTTCTGCTCATGGTATGTGCACTGCTCGCATTGGTACTGGCAAATTCCCCCTTAGCAGAATCGTATCAGCACCTATTGCATACGCCTGTAAGCCTCGCATTTGGCGGTATAGAACTCTCCAAGACCTTACATCACTGGATCAACGACGGCCTCATGGCACTGTTTTTTTTCGTCGTTGGGCTGGAAATCAAGCGAGAGATTTTGGTCGGTGAACTGGCCGATATCCAACAAGCCAGTCTTCCTATTATCGCCGCAATCGGTGGAATGGTCGTCCCTGCAACCCTCTATTTTGCCCTCAACTCCGATGCAACGCTGGCTAAAGGATGGGGAATCCCCATGGCCACGGATATTGCGTTTGCCGTTGGTGTTCTGGTTCTACTGGGAAATCGGATCCCAAAAACACTATTAACTTTCTTAGTCGCATTAGCTATCGTGGATGATCTGGGTGGCGTAGTGGTTATCGCCCTCTTTTATACACAGACCATCAATTCTTCCGCCATTGTGTTAGCAGGAATTTTTCTCTGCATACTCATACTATTTAATCGAGCGGGTATCAGAGTACCATTGCCTTATTTCATTGTAGGACTGTGCCTGTGGTTGGCAATGCTTAAATCTGGCATACACGCTACGTTGGCCGGAGTGCTCACTGCTCTCACAATACCTGCGAGTACAAAATACAAAACCGATACCTTCAGCGAGCTTGTTCGCCGATTGATGGACAAATTTGACGCCAGCCACAAACCCGGTCACGGCATCATGCGCAACGATGAGCAACGATCCATACTGCAAACACTGGAGAACGGCGTTCACCTGGTAGAGACGCCTTTGCAACGATTGGAACACAGCATGCACATGCCTGTAGCGTTCATCATTATTCCAATTTTTGCACTGGCCAATGCGGGGATACCCATTGATTTTTCAAAACTGGGAGACACACTTACTCACCCGGTCGCGTTGGGGGTAATTGTCGCGCTGATACTTGGAAAGCTAATTGGTATTGCCGGTTTTTCCTTCCTTGCAATAAAACTTAAAATCGGTTCGCTGCCTGCCGGTACCAACTTCAAACAAATCGTCGGCGTGGCGTTACTGGGCGGCATCGGTTTTACCATGTCCATTTTTATTGCCGAATTGGCCTTTGCCGGACAAGCAGAGCTGCTGTTAATGGCTAAAACGGGGGTTTTAATTGCGTCGCTGATCTCGGGTTTAGCTGGATATTTTTGGCTTCTTAGAACAAGTCCAGAAGCCAGCTAACGGGCAATGAACTCATCATCGAAGGTTTGCCAGCCCCTTTCCGTTGAATGTGCAATACTCACATCCGTGAAAAAGCACTCTGTTACTATCCATCCCCCTAAGCACAACAATTATTTATTCTTTTGATTTCAGTTAATTAACTATTTAGCAACTATTTTCCTTACTAAAGAAACTGGTTCTTTTTTCGATATGTTACTTAGAATCCAGGTAATAGTCGGGGTATCTCTCTATTTTCAGGGCGTACAATGTTAGATTTTAGACGTAGTATAAACGAATGAAACTAAGTCGGCTTTTTTTTGCATTCACAAGTGCCCCGTACATACTATTTGTATTTGGGGGCCTGGCCGCTTCTTCACACTACTTTAGAGATGCAATTTCTCTCAATTCAGTAGAAATTGCTTTAGGTCTATTGAGTGTTGGATTGGGCCTTTCTCTCGTAACCGCTTTTTTAAAAAAATGGGAAAGCCGGTCAACGAATGATAGAAAACCTACCAGATTCGAGTACGAGGAATCTCCTTCGCTACAAAGCAAACAAGATATCGTACAAGTCGAAGAGGCGACGATGAATTTACTGGAGGTATCCCGCACACATATCGGGAACACTAGCACCCAGCTCGACCAGGCAATTTCCCAGCTTAGTTTGCGATTTGATGGATTAGTGAAGCGCCTACGAGCAGCAATTTCCTCAAATGAGGAATCCATGGGTGATGTTACGCTGGGCGCCTCTGGCGCGTTTATACTGGCATTTGAGAAAGGTCGCATGGAATTAACCGATCTCGTTGTGGAGATGCAAAATATATTAAAACGCAGAGATCATGCAGTAGAACGGTTCAAGTCCATCGACATAGAAGAATTCAACTATGAGTTAAAACGCATGGCAGACACGGTCGGCAACTTGGCTGAACAGACTAACCTATTGGCGTTGAATGCAGCAATCGAAGCAGCAAGGGCTGGGGAAGCAGGTAGAGGATTCGCTGTGGTTGCCGGAGAAGTAAGAGATTTGTCTGTTCAATCTAAAGCAGCGGGAAATGAAATCGCCAAGATGGTACAGAAAGTTAGTTCTGAAATGCAAAAAACACTGTATAGTGCGATTGAAAATGCCGAGAAGGACTCTGCTGCAGAAGGTAATTTAATGCAAAAGGTCAATAAGGTAATAAATAATTTACACGAAGCAACGAATAACATAACATTTACTGCAGATAAACTTCGCTTAGAAAGCGCCTCCATAATGTCTGAGATTTCAGATATACTTTTTTCGCTTCAAGTCCAAGATCGAGTCAATCAAATCCTGAGCCATGTCAGTAACTCTTTTGAAGTGTTCGAATCAACACTAAGACAAGATAAAAAAAGCCGGCTTGATGGGTCTAATATTGATACTAAATTGGCGATGGAGAGTTTTATGTCCTATTTTTTAGCCAAGGAAGAAAGGCTCTCCCATCTGGATGATCACGATGGGGACGTTCAAGAAGGCGGGATTCACTATTTTTAGCGGGTATAGAAGGGGAAACTATGCAAAAGAAGATACTCCTTGTTGATGATTCTGCCTCTCTACGTACAGTGGTTGTAACTGCGCTAGAGGGTGCCGGATATGAGGTTAGGGAAGCATGTAATGGTCAAGAGGCTCTGGAAGTTCTGGAAAATGATAAAGTTGACTTGATTATCAGCGATGTCAATATGCCGGTTATGGATGGTCTCACCTTTATCGCAGAGGTAAAGAAACTACCCGAATATAAATTCGCGCCAATTATCATGTTAACCACAGAAACAGGCAAAGACAAACAAGAGGTCGCCCAAGATATTGGCGTGCGGGCTTGGGTGATTAAACCATTTAAACCCGAAACCATGCTGGATGCAGTTATGAAAATGATCGGAACCTAACTCTACGCTGAGGGTGGTTGAGAACTGAGCCAGGCGATAGGTTTAACCGTTGGAGGGATTATTCCACCTGGACGTCAGGTGTTCTTGTATATTGTCGCTGATCATCGCGATAGCGGCGTCTTTAGATAACAGATTTAGATGTTTCTCGTAATTATCACCCGAGTTTTCACTCTTTATAATGATGATCTTGTCCAAATTGGCTTCAGCCGAACCATTTTGCCTGGCCCAATTTTTTAGATCTTCCAAATCACTGATTCCTGCTTCATCCACCAAACACAAGTCGTATTCGTCCAAGGCATCGAAATCCAGACTTTTTGACAAATCGACTATCACTCCGCGTTTATACAGGCTTTGGCT
>JAOUPJ010000428.1 GCA_029879945.1 Gammaproteobacteria bacterium | reverse complement strand
CGTGGTGCTACGAGGCAAATCAGCGATAAAGATACCTAACCCGGGGGCAGCCAGATCCACGCTGTTCTTTCCAAAGTTGGAGAAGCTCTCTTCAAATCGACCCAAGCGGTTGCTTGCTGCCACACTAATAATATTGTCTTGCCCATATCCCGCTGGATAACTGGCAAATCCACCTGAATCCAGATCTTCGGAAGCATTTCCGGCCGCTGCCACTACCAGTACGCCGTCTCGCTCCAGGGTATTGATGGTCGCGGATTGACTGGAATCTGGACTGGGACCACTGAGGCTTACATTTATGATCTTCGCACCGTGAGAACGTGCATATTCCATCGCTAGGGTGATATCAGAACTCAATGCATTCTGTTCCCTACCCGAGGCATCGGTTCCCAGAACTTTCAACGACATGATTTTCACATCAGGGGCGATCCCCGCTCCCCCCTGGTTATTGTTTTGGGTGGCCGCAATCACACTGGCTACCGCCGTACCGTGACCATTTACGTCTCTATGATTATTTGTGTTGTCGAGAAAATTCCAGCCGTTTACGTCGTCTATAAAACCATTTCCGTCATCATCAATATTGTTCCCGGGAATCTCTCCCGGATTGATCCACTGTTTCCCTGCTAGGTCTGGATGAACGAAATCTACACCCGTGTCGATTATCGCCACGATGATATCCTGGGATGAAGCATTGGAATAAAAAGACATGGCCTCTGGCCAATCGATATCCCCTTCACCATCCGAGTTCAAATACCACTGTTGATTGTAATAGGGGTCATTCACTGCGACAGGAGTATGGTAGCTATCGAACTCCACGTATTCGACGATATTGCTTTTTGCGAGCCTGCTTATTACTTCCGAGGCTTTGAGATCTTTAGGGAGCGTGTAGACAAAACCACGGTTTGTAGAAAATTTTTTCAATCGCTCCAGTTTGTGTGTCTTTTCCAGGTGGTGGATTTCGAGCTCAGACACCTGAGGTTTATATGCCAATTGGATGCGTCCCTCAAGATAATAGCCTTCCTTTGCCATGGCGCTAGCGCTAGCTAAAAGTAGCAACAGGGTAGATAGACGCAAAAATTTCATCGTCGCGAGTTTACTTTGGATTCATTATCAAGGTATTAAGGTTGGAAAATATTTCACGTTAAGTTGCTGATTTTGCGAAACTCAACTGACCCAAAAAAAATTTCTATATTACTGTTTTAAATGAAAAAAAAACCAGGGCTCAGTAAATCCTAAAATTTTTCTTTAAGCGGGCATAAATTAGCCGAAATACTAGTAAACCAATGTCCTTACTAAAACTACGGGTGAAGCGTGGATCATGTCTAGAAAACTAACAAACCTATATATAATAGCAATCGTTCTTTTCCTGAGCGTTGAGGCTTCTGCCCAGGTTGCTGACGCAGGTAATACTCCGACCTGGTCTTTCTGGTTGATTGGAACCTTGCTGGGCCTCAGTGCTACCTCATTGTATTTTAACCTGAGACTAAAACAAAGACTGAATAATAAAACCAAGGAACTAAAAGATCGGCTTGAACAATCCGAGACCGTTTCCCATAAACTGCAATACCTGGCACGGCACGATGGACTAACGGGACTGGTTAACCGGCGCGTTTTTTCGGACCTACTCAGTCAAGAAGTTTTGCGCGGGGAACGTTACAACAGTCTTTTTGCATTGATGGTGCTTAATTTAAACGGGTTCAAACCGATTAACGACAAGTTCGGTCTGGGTGTCGCAGACCAAACGCTGCAAGAAGTCGCTACCCGTTTACACGCCACGTTGCGTGAATCGGACATCTTGGCAAGAATAGACGGCGATGAGTTTGCCTTCCTTGCTATAGAGGTGAAAGATGAAAATGCTTTACATCTGATGTGCCAACGTATTCTGGCTACTTTTACCCAGCCAATAAAAATAGAAGCGCATGAAATTTATCTAACAGCAAGAATGGGGGTTGTCCTGTTTCCAAATCACGGTACAGACGGTAATGAATTATTGTTAAATGCCGACTTGGCCATGAACAAGGCCAAACGCACGCAGAAAGGTTATTGTATCTATCAAACCGAAACCATTTCAAAAGCGGTATAACTAAATCACGTTTATTGTAGCGGGGCCTTTGTTCCGACTAAAAAGGGCCCTTGTATTCTGGATGTTCAAGGGCCTTGACTACAACACGGATCCGGACCCTGCTTACTACTTAAAGACCTCTCGCAGAAATATCTGTTTGGATTTTTTTAAATCGCGTAGAAGCATAAGACTATCGTTTTCTGTCCGATAATCTCCATATTTGAGCCATTTATCAGCCTTCTCTGTTGATACCCAAAGCTCCTTTTTTTCGGTTCGCCACTTGAGTTGGAGTGCCTTACTACCAGGAACCATTACTTCGTTCTCACCACTCTTCACAACACCTTCTAGGATAATCATCATTCCGTCACCACGGAAGACTACTTTCTCACGAAAAGACGGGCCATTTGAAATAGCCTTGTTTTCCTGACGCGATACCCAATTACCGACTAAACTCCAGTCTCTATCAAGTTCGGGTTTTTGCGGAGTT
>JAOUPJ010000427.1 GCA_029879945.1 Gammaproteobacteria bacterium | reverse complement strand
AGCCAGGGGCTTCATAGGCTACTCCAAACGCCCTGTTAGTTACCCCGGCAAACATGGCGAATTGCCAACTCCGTTTGAAAAATGGATAGATTGTAGAGAACGAAGTAATGTCTTCAGCGCCGATGGCGATAAGCGTTGAACTTCCAGGTGGCTCGTAGCTATACAATCTAAGGCTCATGAAATTAAAGATTGGCCGATACCGATTGTAGGAATAGTTTACCGTCCAAGCGGGCAGACTGTTCTTGGCGTCATAGCTTAGCGTTCCGTAAAGAGTATGATAACCTAGGGGATCTTCTGCTCCGGTTTGTAGCCCAATCTCGGAGCGTACATTGTCAAGAAGAAAATAGGGCATCCAAAAGTTGGGTTTCATATAGCGCAGCGCATTGTATTTAAAATCGCTTACCTCAACCGCAGGTGGATTATTAAATCCCATTTTAAGGGTATAGCCTTGCAGCTGACCGAAACGGGGAGAATTGATTTTTTTCGTATCTGCCAGGCTCAAGGCATAAACATCATAGCCGTTCTCGTGTAGCCCGCGATAGTAGAGTGTTTTTCTATTGGCTGAAATTTGGGGGGCAAAGGCACCGCCCAATACATTACTTAGCTTGATGAGCTTTTTGGTTTTCAGGTTGAGTTGATAGATATTATAGACACCGTCATAGTCGGCGCTAAAGACAATCTCATCGGACGAATTGGGCACGAACTCCACATCCGTTTCGATGGCCTCTGTTTGGGTGATGGCCTGCCAGCGTCTTTTAGCGAGATCGAATTGCTCTATATTCCAACCGGCCTTGGATCTGAACACAGAGGCAATGAGCGTTTGGTCATTGGGTGAGAAGTTAACACCATTAAACATGACATTATCAGCGCCTTTTTCTAGCACCTCAAGCTCTTCACCCTGATTATTTAAAAGCACAAGCTGCTGCACCCCGTTTTGAATGCGTACAGCCACGATCTTGTCGCCCTTATTGGACCAACGGGCCTGAATAAAACGCCCATTATAAGTTAACTTGGTTTCTCGACCCGTTTTCGGGTTTAGTTGAAACAGATCAAAATAATAATTGACGTTGTAATCCACATTAAATTCGGTGCGCAGTATTCCCTGTGTGGGATGGTAGTCAAAGCTGGTGTCGTAGACCTTGGCAACTACAAACTCTTTCTTGGCATCCGGTGAACTTTTATAGACCAGCTTGGGTGTGTCTTCCGCATCGGAAACCATGTAGTAGACGCCACCCTGTTCATCGCTGTGCAGGCGACCGCTGCCGTAACCGTCATGGCTGAGTGCTACGCCTTCGACTACGCCTTCCTTGTTAATCGTGTTTAGTTCTTTCGTGAATCGCACCTCGGTATCCAATACGAACTCTTCCCACACATCATAGAAGTCTTTGCCGATTCTGCGATAGAGCGCTGAATTCATCAAAAAGGGGATCAGTTGACTGCTGATGTTTTCCAGGAATCCATTCAATGCGATTTCACCGTATTTACGCACCAGAAAGTCATGGAAATAGGCACCGTAGAGATACCAGGCGGTACCGCTGGGCCAGGAGACCAGATCCTGGTTAAGTTCGCGTAGCGACTTAAGACCATTCTTGGTTTCCATGCGTAGCAAGGCGCGATAATAAGACGATTGACCCCGTCCTACCCCTGTTTTGTAATCGGTTTCTATATATGTGGCCAATCCTTCCTTGAGCCAGCGAGGCGTAAAGAGATTGGGGAAGGGGGTAAAGGCTATAAAATAAAGGGGTGTTCGCCCAACGAAATTTCTCAATCCTTCCGGCGAACGTCCTGCCTTGTCCAGATGTAAGATATGGACATATTCGTGGAGTAAGACGCGATAAAGCCAGTCATCAAAATCTTCCAGACCATTTACCTCGGAGGGTGGGGCCATGTAAATACCAATCTGATTCCGGGGGATGGGCGTTGCCCAGCCGTTGGTAATATCGAATTCCTCAAACAGGACGATATGGGTGCGACTGCGGGGTACCCAGTTGATAACCGGAGTCAGCTTTGTGTGTATGGCCTCGGCGAAGCGGGCGGTCTTTTCGGCCAGGTTCAGTGAACCCTTCTGGTAATGAATAATGAAGTGTTGGGAAGCGACCGATTTCCAGTCTATGCGTGCATCGACCAGGGCTGCATGGGATTGACCCGCAGAAGCCACCAGCATGAATGCCATACAGAAAATTCTACGGAATCTCTTTAATCGAGCGACAATAGATTTCAACAGTTAACCTAGTCCCTGGTTTTTCTTGTTACGGGTTTACAAGGCCTCTAAGACGTACTTCGGGAGTGCCGAACCAAATCCAGACTCTTCAAAAACACCTTGGAGCGTCTTTGGTAGTTATAGAGCGCCTGCTTTTCCACGGGCAAGTCTTTCAACTCAGCTGCCACATATCCTCGTTCCACAAACCAATGTGGTGTATGGGTCGTGAGTACGAACAGACGATTCATGCCCAGCTTGATCGCCTGTTGTTCCATGATTGCCAGCATGGAGGCGCCACGTCCTTCTTTTGCATAGTCTTTATGCACGGCCAGGCACGCCAATTCCCCGACGG
>JAOUPJ010000426.1 GCA_029879945.1 Gammaproteobacteria bacterium | reverse complement strand
GCGCCAGCGATAAAACCGTTGGGCTTGTCCGACACAAACACCACGCCTAAGGGCAGGGTGCGTGTGTTCAAGTCGTCCAGTATCGCTTCCAGTTCTTCTAACACATCAACGCACAACACGTTGGTGCTGGAGTCAGCCTGATCCAGATGGAGCCAGAGTATGCCTTCGGCATCCGTCTCCAACTTCCAGTTTCTATAGTTATTTTGACTGCTCATTATTTACCTCATGCTCGTTCGACTAACATGGCACCGCCCTGACCGCCACCAATACAGAGGCTGGCCATACCGCGCTTGGCGTTAGTCCTTTCTAAAATGTTCATCAGGTGCATGACAATCCGTGTACCACTTGCACCCACAGGGTGACCGATACTGATACCGCCACCGTCCACGTTCAGGCGTTCCAGTGGAATATCACCCAGTGCCTTGCCCAATCCCAACTGATCACGGCTGTACTCGTTATCCGTCCACACCTTTAAGCAGGCCAGGACTTGTGTAGCGAAGGCCTCATTGATTTCCCAGTAATCGATATCGTTAATGCTAAAGCCACCGCGATTCATGATGGGTGCCATGGCGTGTGCAGGGCCCAGTCCCATTTGAGACGGGTCCAGTGCTGACCATTGGGCATCGACGATACGACCTTTTACATCTAACTGGTATTTCTTCACCGCCTCTTCACTGGCGAGAATCATCCATGCCGCGCCATCGGTGACTTGCGCACTGTTTCCAGCGGTGACCTTGCCAAATTTGCGATCGAACACAGGTTTGAGCTTGGATAGAGAGGCGATGTCTGTATCGCGACGCAGGCCGTCGTCTGTTTCGTAGACCTTGCCGTTGTGGTCGTACATGGTCTCGATTTCACCAAAGTGTTTTTCGTCTTGTCCGGCCGCTAGGCGTTTATGGCTCTCCATGGCAAAGGTATCCATTTCCGAGCGAGAAATATTGTAGTTAAAGGCCAGCTTTTCGGCGGTTTGTCCCATGGACATACCGACCACATGATCAGTCAGACCACACAGCAAACCGATGACGGGTTTCAAGTGTTTGCCACGCAGTTTCAGCAGTTGTTTGATACGTGCGGGCGCGGATCTGGCTCTGGAAAAATCAGACAACCAATTCACCAGATGATCATTAAACAGAATGGGTGCATGACTCATGGCTTCTATACCACCGGCCATGACCAGATCAGAGCGACCGGTAGCAATGTTTTGCGCCGCACAATCCAGCGCTTGCAAGCCGGAGGCACAATTACGTTGCACAGTCCAAGCGGGGACTCGATCACCGCACTCCAGACGCAGTGCAACCACACGTGCAATATTGGCCTCGGTAGGGCCAGGCATCACACAACCGGTAATCACTTCGTCCAAGGCATCGGGTTCGAAGGGTTGTCTGGCCAGTAGTGGTCTACCGGCGTTCACACCCAAATCTGCCGCCAGGAATGGACCGGGTTTGCCCCTTGCTTTTAGAAAGGGGGTACGCGCTCCATCAACGATATATACGGTTCTTCCCGTCAAGTTCGTCTGGTTCGTTGCCATCTATTTTCCCCTTGTTAACGGATTCGATCTTTGCACTCTTTCTCTTCTTGATTTGGAATGCATTAGGTTCGAAATCATCCACCTTGATGATCTCTTTACGTAAGGTGTTGTAGCGGTGATAAAGCTCTGCTGACTCCTCGCTGATTAAGCCCTTTTCCAAGGCCTCGTTCACCAATTCTTCGGGTGTGTGGGCCTTGAGGTCGCCGGCCTTTTTGGCTAGGTGGACTTTCTTCTCAATGGCGTCAGCATCTTCCACGATCTCCAGCGCGGCTTCCATGCGTCCGACCTGCTCATCAAGAGATTTGGGCACATACACACCATGCGTCAAACGATCGCGGGCAGGAGAATGCGCCAATTGTAGTCTGGCCACTTGATGCCCCAGATGATCGCTGGGCTTGCTTAGTGTAGTACCCCAAGGGAAAATGAATCTTCTCAGAGCCAGTCCTATCCATTTATTGGGCATATTGTGTGTGATCTCAATAATGGCTTGTTGAATACCATAGAGCAGATCTTCACAGGCCCATTGCACCAAGGGTAAATCCGATTGGGGTTTGCCCTGGTCTTCATAGCGCTTCAGGGTGGCAGAGGCCAGATAAAGCATGCTGAGCACGTCGCCCAAGCGGGCAGAGATCTTTTCTTTACGCTTCAACGCCCCACCATAGATCACCATACAGATATCGGATAACATGGCGAAGTTGGCCGAGAAGCGTGATAGCTGTTGATAGTAGCGTTCGGTCGGCCCCACCATAGGCACCATGGCCATGCGCGCATCGGTTACGCCGTGATAAAGCGTACGTGCCGCATTGCTCAGCGTGAATCCAACGTGTCCACAAAAGGCCTCGTCAAACATGTCTGAAGCCGTGGCAAAATCTTTTTCCATGGCCGCTTGCATCTCTTTTAATACATAAGGATGGCAGCGTATGGCACCTTGGCCGTAGATGATCAGTGAACGAGTCAAAATATTCGCGCCTTCCACCGTAATACTGATGGGAATGGCTTGATAGATCTTGCCAAACACATTGTGGTCACCCAGA
>JAOUPJ010000153.1 GCA_029879945.1 Gammaproteobacteria bacterium | reverse complement strand
TTTCCAGAAGCCCCCATAGACCAAGACATAGGCGAGTGGGCGAATGAACAATTGGCCCTGGAGATACATCAAATCCACCACTGGCCAGTGATCAGGCACACATTCAGCCATTTTCATCTGGATATCCACCCTGTCAGCGCCGTTGCTGAGGCCAAATCCACCGGAATCATGGAATCCAACGATTTAGTCTGGTATAAGGCACACAGACTATCGGAACAAGGAATAGCCGCACCAATTAAGCGGTTATTGACGAGATTACAAGTATTTAAGGGGAATGAACATGAGCCGCATGGTGCAGTGCACGAAATTGAATAAAGAGGCAGCAGGCCTGGATCGACCAGTCTATCCCGGCGACCTGGGGAAGCGTATCTTCGCCAATATCTCCAAAGAGGCCTGGGCACTGTGGGTTAAACAACAGACCATTCTGATCAATGAATACCGTCTGAGCCCCATCGATCCCAAAGCACGAAAATTTCTGGAAGACGAGATGGAAAAGTTCCTCTTTTCCGATGAAAGCACAACACCTGAACAGTTTGTGCCTCCCAGCAATTAATTCGGCTTGACTCCAGACGCGCCAACCGCTTTAATACGGCCTCTTTGTCATATGACGACGCGCCCAGGTAGCTCAGTCGGTAGAGCAGGGGACTGAAAATCCCCGTGTCGGTGGTTCGATTCCGCCCCTGGGCACCACTGATTACCCCCAAAACCTCCATATTTTCTCCAAAGAATCTCTTTGACACTGTATATTTTGTAATAAGACCCATTTCGCGAGCTTGTAATGACCGAAGAAGACGACTTTCCAAAAGAACTGGAACCCGAATTCGAAGAAAAGAGTAAGTCCCAACTCAAACGTGTGGCCCATGAGCTTCAGGACTTGGGCAAAATCCTGGTTGAGCTACCCGTTAGTCAATTCAAAAAATTTGACCTGGAGCCTGAACTTAAGGATGCGGTGGACCTGGCCCGCGGCATACGCTCATACAGTGGCAAAAAACGCCAGCTTCAATTCATAGGCAAATTGATGCGCTCTATGGACGTGGAGCCCATCAGACAACAGCTGGACAAGCTCAATAATCTGCATCAGGAAGACACACAGAGGCTACATCAGACCGAGGCCTGGCGAGACCGTTTACTGAGCGAGGGAAATTCGGCAGTAAGTGAATTCGTGGCGAGCTTTCCAAGCGTGGACGTGCAATACCTGAGGCAACTGATCCGTCAGGCGGATAAAGAGGCCAAGCAGGGCAAGCCGCCCAAGTCCAAGCGATTGCTGTTTAAGCTGGTGGGGGAAATGCTGGATCAGAAATAAAAAAGCCGCTGGGTAGCGGCTTTTTCTATATAAATGTGCATATCGGCTATGGAGCTACAGACCAACACATTCCATCTAGAGAGGTCCATTCAGTTCCTGAAGTTGCATTGTCTACCGTTGTCAGGAAAATGTGGGTTCGCTTAAGTGAACCTGTCCCCTTATAAACATCCACCCGGTCACCTGCTGTGGTTCCATGCCCACTGGAATGAAAAATCAGCCTCTTTGGAGGAGCAAAACCTGCCGGCAGATAGGCAATTACCTTATTACCAGTCTCAGAGCCTCCTACCAAACCGCGCAGACAAACCATATCGCCTTGTTTACGAAACTGGGGTATTTGATACTTCGAATCGACGTTATTATAAGGAAACAAACCAGTTTCGATCACAAGATCTTGCCAAGGCTCAGGAGTAGGAATCACCTTAATCCCCAGCGCGGTCATTTCAAAAATTCGGTCACCCACTGAATCGCCGTTATGATTGAGTATTGCACCCACAGTCATATCCACCGCCTCATCGGGAAATGGTTTGGAAGTTCCAGCCCCAAAACTTCCTTGATACATCACCCAATTCGCGTCAGGAGTAGCTTGAATCACGGGGTAATACCACCATGATCCGTCACCTCCAATATTGGTACCAGTACTGTCGCGAAGTTTGACAGCTAGATACAAATTCCCAGCAGTCCCGTCACCAGAAGATCGTCTAAACCAACCGCTGACCTCGTAAGTTTTTGACTTATCTATTTTCTGGAATTTGTCATTGTAGACCCAAAGTGTCTCACCATTCGGGTTAGCTATGGCGTATTCAGTACCCGCCCTTGGATTGGCACTGATTGGGGCGTTGTATCCTGTGGTATCACCCGCGTGCCCAGGTTCACCAACCCAATCAGTAGTAACTCCATCGGTGAAGGCAGCACTGGAAACAGTGTTGATCCCTTCAATTTGGCGTGCTAGTTGATTGACGGCATCTCGTAACGCCTCAAAATTATCATTCACGTCCTGCGCAACGGCCTTTTCGCCCGCGTTGAATTTTTTTATGGCCGATTCGGGTACCTCAGCAGCCTGCAAAGACACCGCTGAGACTAAGAAAACACTGGCAATCAGGCCGATCCCTGCTTTCATGTTTAAATTCCTTCTCTATGATTTGTAATTGCTATTAGTTAGATGGTCGGGGTGATTAACCCCACTTCCCTTTATCCCACTCCATATCATCCCACTTGTTACCAGTGGCACCGTCTATAGATGGAGTAGTAGCAGGGGGAGTGGAAGCATCACTGGCACCTGAGCCGCAGGCACTTAGTAAACCGATCACAAACAGAAGTGTGGTCAACCAAAGGATTTGTTTAATAAATTTTTGTGTGTTCATAGTATTCACGCTCGTAAACTATTTAATTATTGATAGGAAAACGTATATATGGGTAACGTTAACACAGAAAGGTCTTTCAATAAATCTGCATTTAAACCGATAGCATGTGTTCAACTACTGAACGCAAAATTCGTATATCAATTTTTCCAGCAGGTCGACTGTAGGCTGTAATCTATCCAGAGATAAGAACTCATCCGGCTGGTGCGCCTGGGCGATATCACCCGGACCCATCACCACGGTTTGCATGCCCAAGGAGTTGAGATACGGTGCTTCCGTACAAAATGCCACCGCTTCACTGGCATACCCGGTCAATTTTTCTATGGCCTTGACGATGGGTGCATTGACATCCGTGTCCATAGCCGGTGTGCCGGGGCTCAATTGCCTTCTTTCAAATCGGTAAGAAGTCTCCTTAAAAACCGTTTCCAGTCTTTTATCCAGTTCTTCGTGAACTAGAGCCATATCCATACTGGGAAGGATGCGCAGATCGAAATGGACTTGCGCGTGGGAGCAGATGCGATTGGGGTTGTCGCCGCCACTGACCAGACCCAGATTGAGCGTAGGAAAGGGAACGTTAAATTCCTTGTTCTGATGGGCCCCTTGTAATTCCTCACGCCAGTTCAGCAACATGTCTATGGCACGATGCAGTCCTTCAATCGCATTTACACCCAAAGACGGATTACTGGAGTGACCCCCATGCCCATGCACATGGATGGCTTCCATAATGATCCCTTTGTGGCGATGCACCGGCCTCATGCCAGTGGGTTCACCGATCACCGCGTGCCTGGCCTTGGGTCTACCCAGGTCCACCAACATCTTGGCCCCCTCCATACTGGATTCCTCATCAGCGGTGGCCAGAATGAACAGAGGATGTTTGAATTGCTTGGGATCAAATCGCCTCGCCGCCTCTATCGCCAAGGCAAAAAATCCCTTCATATCGCTGGTTCCCAGTCCATATAAGCGCTGGTCTTTTTCGGTGAGCTTAAAAGGATCAAAATTCCACAGCCCAGCATCATAGGGAACCGTGTCGGTGTGGCCAGAAAGGACCAAACCGCCAGGACCCGAGCCCATGCTGGCCAATAGATTCGCCTTATTGGGCTGCATCGGCAGCGGCAAGATCTCCACATTAAAGTGCAAATCTTCTAGCCAGGAGGCCAATAGTTCAATCAAAGCCATGTTACTTTGATCAAACTCAGGGCTCACACTACTCACCGAAGGTGTACGTATCAGCCCAGCCATTAGTTCCATTAAGTCTGGTGTATTAACCATCAATTCCGAGCCACCTATGCCAGATGAAAGGCCAATAGCATACACCAGTTTTTAGTATTTCAATCCTGGTGCGAAATCAATTTTCTCAACCGTGCCTGATTTTTGCTTTATCACAGTCCATCAATAGAGGAGACACGCATGTCAAACAAGTACGATGAAGTGATCATGTTGGGGGGTGCTGTGGTGGTGGCGATCGTAGTGACCCTATTCACCAATCCCATTATTGGTCTATTTTCCTATTTACTGGCTATGGCACTGCGAATCGGTACGGGCTTGGCGACACTGAATATGCGCAAAGGAACGAAAGAGCCCAAATAACAGTAAAACAGCGTTAAGCCAGCTTTTGAAGTTTACACACAAAGAAACCCTCAAAAAGATCATTCGGAAGAATTCGTCGAGCCAGCCTCAACTGAGAATCAAATTCCCTTTTTCCCCAGCGCAATAGGCCAGCCTGTGTATTTTCTATCGGTACTTCAATGGGAATGACTTCCACGCTATCCGGATAGCGTTTTAACAATTTAGAGACAACTGCCTCATTTTCTTCGGGCGCGAAGGTACAAGTGGAATAGACCATCACCCCTTTCGGCTTTAAGGCCCTAAAGGCAGACACAAGCAATCTAAATTGTTTTCTGGCCATTTCCTTGATTTTTTTCTCACTCCAATAGTGAAACGTTCGAGGAGCATGCGCCAGAAACTGTCCTTCCGAGGAACAGGGTGCATCCAATAGTACACGGTCAAAAAATTCGGGTTTCTTAACGCCCGCAAGAGTGCCATCCATACGATAGGTGCGTACACAACTTACACCCATACGCTCCAAGTTGGCTCTCAATCGAAAAAAACGATCTTTAACGGGTTCAATAGCCGAAAGACGCCCCGTATTGTTCATCGCATCCGCGAGTAGAGTGGTTTTACTACCAGGTGCCGCGGCCATATCCAGGATAGTTTCTTCAGAACACGCCTCTAAAAGATCAGCGGCCAACATGCTGGATGGATTTTGAATATAAATGTGCGACTCAACCGCAGGCAATGAACGGCTTAGTGTTTCCTTAAATTCAGATGGCGTCCAGAAGCTGCATTTTCTCCATTGTAGCGGCTGAAGCGGAATGTTGAGTCTATCCAATTCCGAAAGGACGAGATCCGGGTTTGATTTCAATCGATTAATGCGGAATGAGACATGCCTTTGTTGCGAAAAACTGGATATGACCTCGTCGTATTTTTCAGGCGGTACTATTTTCTCTAAACGGTCAACAAAAGGTTCTGGTAGTGAACCAGTCATGACTAGAAAATTGAGTCGACCAAACCCCATTTTACAGCTAGAGTTTCCAGGGCGTTCATAAACTCTTCACTGCGTGAGGGGTGATTAAAATGGGTTTTCGCAAACTCAGCCAGAAAGTCTTTGGGTATGTCGGTCTTACTGAGGTAGTTAATCAACTCGCCAGCATCGTCACCGATCACTTCGCTACCCAGAAACTGCCCACTGTCCATGTCTGCCAACAGACGCACATAGCCTTCGGTGTGACCTTGCGCGAGCGCAGCAGGTGAGTTTTCGAAAGCGGCAAATCCTACAGCAGGTTCGAATCCTTGATCTTCTGCCATATCTTCGTTCAATCCCATTCTGGCCATCTCAATAGCCGAGTAGATGACTTGAGGTACAGAAAGGGGATCATATTTTTGCCGGGACTTGTCCAGAATTCTATTCACGAAAAAATTCGCCTCAGCAATAGCATGATTTGCTGTCATCATATCGCAAGCACAGTCGCCTATGGCATAGATGTTATCCACAGCAGTTTGCAGAGATTCATTACGTTGTATAAAACCTTTGTTGTCGGTTTCTATTCCGACTTCTTCCAATCCCAAATCAGCAGTATTTGGTTTTCGACCCGTCGCCAGCAAGGCCCAGTCCACCCTCAATGTGTTTCCTGTGTCCAATTTCAATGATAAATATTTTGTTCCAACTTTTGAAGACAAAACTTGGTTACCCAAGCAGATTTCCAGATTGTCATTCTCGATGTGAGCAGAAAAAATCTTTAATGCTTGAGGACTAAACATCGATTTAAGCAGTGGTTTTTTGCGTGTGAGCCAGAATACCTTGCAACCTAGATGCGACAAAATAAACGCAAACTCTGCGGCAATGACGCCTCCACCCACTATCGCGACCCGTTTTCCCTCAGGTGGTTTTTCCCGGAACAAATCGTCTGTAGTGAGTATTCGTTTTGGGATCGGTTTTATGGCCGCTGGAAAGTGTGCGCTGCTGCCGGTGGCTAGGAGTATGCACTTACCACTGATGGTTTCGACTGCATTAGAAAATGAAATTGAAATCTCGTGCTTATTTACAAGCCTGGCGGTGCCCGTGAATTTTGATACACCCAAATTGGTGAGATAGCTGATATAACTTTCACGAACCTTATCGACCACCCTTTTTTGAACGCTCCAGGTGCTACTGAGTCTCGCGTTAAGGGTGCCAGTGATCCCAAGTTCACGGTAAATTGAAACCTCCTGGATTCGCTTTGCGGTGGCATAGAGGGTTTTTTTCGGCACGCACCCCCGATTCAGACAACAGCCACCCCAGGTATCTTTTTCAACGATAGCAACAGAAAGCCCACGCAGAGCAGCAGACACTGCGGCCCGGTATCCTCCTGGCCCCGAGCCTATAATTATTAAATCAAATACTTTCAAAAGCTTACCAGTTTTACTGAAGTGCGCTGCGAAATGAACCAAATAAGGATATCATTATCTAATTATAAACAAATGATGTCAGCGGACGATATCCAACACAAACCAAAGTGTAGAAAATATGCAAGTATTTGTCCTTATGTTTCTGTTACTTGTGAGTGCTTGTGCAAATAGCGGCGAGCGTCTGCCTGCCGTGGAAAATCTACAAAGGCTTTCTGTGAAAGCACTGGCCGACAACAAACCCATCGTGTTGCTGTTTACCGCCGAACATTGTGAATACTGCGAAAAACTCAAAGAAGAAATTATCTACCCAATGCTCATATCCCCCGAGTCACACCTAAGTTCACTCGTGCGAGAAGTGGATATAGAAAGCCAACTGGATATGGTCAACTTTGAGGGCAGTACATTGACTTACAGTACATTTGCGAAAAACGAGAACGTTTTCGTAACCCCAACCGTACTAATATACCAGCCAGGCACCAAAGAAGTCTCACAACGGATAGTGGGCTACAATGGCAGTGATTTTTATATATCCAGACTAGAAACCGCTATTCAACTATCTAAAGCAAAATAGCCGCATTGACACTAGTGGTTGAAGTGCCGCATGCCGGTAAACACCATGGCGATTCCATGCTCATCGGCCGCATCAATCACTTCCTGATCCCGCATTGAACCACCTGGTTGTATGATTGCCTTGATACCCGCCTCAGCTGCAGCATCAATTCCATCGCGAAAAGGAAAAAAGGCATCAGACGACATTACGGATCCTTCCACTTGCAAACCTTCGTCGGCAGCCTTGATACCTGCAATCTTGGCACTGTAGACACGACTCATTTGTCCTGCGCCGATACCGATGGTCTGTAGATTTCTCGCATAAACAATGGCATTCGACTTGACCATCTTTGCAACCTTCCATGCAAACAGCAGGTCAGCAATTTGATTCTCATCAGGTTTAAGCTTACTTACCACCTTTAGATCCGATTTTTTGATCATGCCCAAATCCCGGTCTTGCACTAGCACACCGCCATTCACCTGCTTGATTACCCGAGACTTGTTTTTATTATCATAAGAAGAATCGGCTGCCAGATTCAGAAGCCTCACATTGGGCTTGGTGGAAATGATTTTTTCAACGCCAGGATCCAAACCCATAGCAATAATCACCTCCACAAATTGACGGTCCACAATTGCCTTGGCCGTTTCCGTGTCCAGGCTTCTGTTGAAGGCGATGATGCCACCAAACGCGGAAGTCGGATCTGTTTTGAAGGCCATATCATAGGCTTCGATCAAACTACTACGTACCGCCACTCCACAAGGATTGGCATGCTTTACGATCACACATGCAGGGTCTTCAAACTGTTTTACACATTCAAGTGCAGCATCGGTGTCTGCGATGTTATTGAAAGATAGTTCTTTACCTTGAACCTGTTTTGCAGAGGCGACACTAAGAGGGTCCCTGTCACGGCTTAGGTAGAACGCTGCTTTTTGGTGAGGATTCTCGCCGTAACGCATGTCTTGGCTTTTATCAAACTGGTAATTAATAGTATCAGGGAATTCATTTTTATTACCGTCAGAAGTGATGGCACTGAGATAATTGGAAATCGCTCCATCATAAGATGCGGTATGTGAAAAGGCCTTCACCGCTAGACTAAAACGAGTTTGCGCACTTAGTGCATTTTTATTGGAACGCATTTCTTCCAGCACTGTGCCGTAATCGCTGGTATCAACAACGATGCCAACAAATTTGTGATTCTTTGCCGCCGCTCTAACCATGGTGGGGCCACCAATATCGATGTTTTCAATCGCATGCTCTAGTGCGCAGTTGGGATCGGCCACGGTTTTTTCAAAAGGGTAAAGATTAACAACAACCAGATCAATCGCTGATATCCCATGTTCCCCCATCACATCGGTATCCAAATCACGACGAGCAAGAATGCCGCCATG
>JAOUPJ010000122.1 GCA_029879945.1 Gammaproteobacteria bacterium | reverse complement strand
GCTTAAAACCATCCAAACACAGGTATAGATTCCGAGGGTGCAGAAATGAAAGAGAAACTCTAACCATAGAGAACGTGGTCTTCGAATTAGAATTTCCAGTTTATCTTTAGTCTCAGTTAAAGAAGT
This sequence comes from Gammaproteobacteria bacterium, assembly GCA_029879945.1. Classification (GTDB taxonomy): domain Bacteria; phylum Pseudomonadota; class Gammaproteobacteria; order S012-40; family S012-40; genus JAOUPJ01. The sequence continues at coordinate 9,724 of JAOUPJ010000122.1, read as the reverse complement.
CATCATTTAAAACTAAAATAAATCGGAGGTACAACTTTCCGTACGTCCAGTATTTTTGTTATCGTTGAAATCAAGCCCCAATCTTGGCATATTTTGCCAAATATCGGTAGCCATTTTTTAGTATATGGCCTGAATATCGCGCCAGATCCTCAACTTTTCAGGTCGCCATAGGTCTGCTCGACCCCGTTTCAAATGACAAGATTTGTCCCCACGTGTCAACTATCCCATCATTCCCCGGTACGCGTCTTCTGCAAACCACTGTGAAAAGAATGTCATGGTTTCACGTATACGCTGGTTGTATTGCACATCACCATGACACACCAGCCAGAACTCTAAGGGTGGCAGAGGCAAGTCCGGTAAAACTTCGTGCAGCTCGGGCCACAGACAGGCCATGCGTTTGTGCATCCCAACGATGCCGGCACCTGCACGGGCCAGATTGATTTGGGTGCTAAGGTCGTCGGTGCGCAGCACAAAATCTTCACGTAGAAAATGGAAACCCATTTCTGCTGCACCATCGAGAAATTCGCGGTCCTTGTCTGCATTGATGACATCGAACTGTGTAAGCTCGTCTATGGATGCAGGCCTACCGTGTTCGGCGATATAGTGGCAATGTGCGTAAAAACCCAGGTGCATATCTGGCAGGCGTTTGGAGACCAGTTCAGGTTGCGTGGGGCGAAACATGCGAAAGGCAATGTCGGCCTCGCGTTTACTCAAGCTACTTACTTCATTGGTTATGACAATTTCCACCTGCAAGTGGGGATGCTGTTTACGCAGGGCGACGATTGCAGCCGGTAATAAATGACGCCCGACTATCTCGTTGGCGCTGATGCGTACCTCGCCCTCCAGGGCTTCAGACAAGCCACCTGCTATACGAGCAAAGCGCTCATAGGCCTCTTGCATATCACTGGCCGCGTCGACCAGACCTTGACCCGAGGCGGTGAGTTGCATACCGCGGGTGGTGCGCCGAAACAGGTTGAGGCCTGTTTCCAACTCCAGGTTCTGAATATCACGCGTAAGCGTGGATTGGGAACTGCCCAACGCACGGGCCGCAGCGGCCAAGCTCCCCAACTTGGCCACCAGCAGGAAGGAACGCAGGTAATTCCAGTCTTCGATATTCATATATGCATATCTACTATGAATATATATCTATTCTCTATTCACTATTAGATGACTATAGTCTCTTTAAGGCCTAATTGCAAAACAGGAGACAGAAAATGAAACGTTTAATTATCAATCACTTGGTAGCATCCACGCTGATTTTAACCGCTGGCCTGAGCCAGGCCGAAGGCTGGTACATGGAGTCTGACCCCTTCGCTTTCCTTCTGGGCGGCTATTCTCTGCATGCAGGAAAGTCTGTGGGCCCGGTGCGCGTCCAAGCCGGAGTGTTTGGTTTGGACCTACCCGAAGGGGTGCGGGACAATCCAGCGTTTGATGTGCGTATGGATGGCTTTGGACTTAAGCTGGATTACCAAGGCGAGTCCGATCAAGGCTGGTTTGCGGGGGTGGACTTGGACCGTACTAGGGAACGCTATTCGCGTGCAGGCTTTGATTCGAAGGCAACACGCCAGTCTCTCCTGCTTGGGATGCGCGGCGGCTATCGCTATGCAGTGAACAAGCAGCTCTTTGTTTCGCCCTGGTTTGGTATGTCGGCAAATATAGGGGACAAGTCCCGCGTTCAGATTGGAGATGAGCACTACACGCCTGCTCAGTGGCAGCCTTTTGCGACGATGCATGTGGGAATGGTGTTTTAAATAAAAAAGGTGGCAACAGAATGTTGCCACCCAATCAAAAGCAATTAGTGACTGCGCTATAAACGCTAGTGGGTTTTTTCCAAATAGGCAACATGCAGCGTAGGTGTACTGAGATGTATCCCCTCTTCCTGCGCCTGCAGAATGATAACTTCAGTAATTCGAAAACGTGTACGCAGAAGATTTCTCACATCTTTTGTATAGTAAAAAAAGGCATATTCGATGGCGTGGTCGCCTGCATCAATAGTGTGAATTTCCGCTTCATGCTGTGACTCTATGTTTATGCCCTCGGTCTTGGTGACGATATCGAAGGCCTGTAAAAACATTTTTCTCGCCCTTTCCGGGCTCACATCATAGCCTATCTTGAACACCAAACGTTCGCGCAAGCCCTTTGCCGATGCAAATTTTGAAAGGTTATGAATAACAAGATCACGCAAGCGCGCGTTTCTAATCATGATGCGGTGATTATTAATGAGATTCAGAATTTCGGTATGAAAAAGACGTGTTTTGTGGACAACCCCAATCCCTCGTTCTTCCGCATTAAACTCGATCACATCTCCCGTTTCCAGCATGCCGGAATTCAACATGATCAGGCCACTGAACAAGTCTGGCGCCCATACATTTTGAGTGAGTGCGAGAAAGACACCGATCACACCCAGCACACCACCCGCTTCCAACCAGCTCTCAAACCCCAAGATGCGTACAACTGAGACGATGACGATCACGCTTATCAAGATCGTCAACACAATGCTAATCAGTCTTGAGTTATAGGTTTCTACAATAAGGTTTGTGCCATCCACCTCTTTCTTCTTGCCATAGCGGGCGTGAACAAAAGTGTTAAGGCCTATCATTACTACATAGCTCAGATAAAGAATAATGACCAGGGAGAGTATTTTAAATCCTGGCCCTTTCTCGCTCACAGGAAGTACCATATGGTAATACACAAACGCAAACATGATTGCCAGATTGAAGGCGCGAAAAATTCTAACCTTCAGAATAAAACGCTTATCGTCGTCATGACCATGATAGATGACGCGCATGATGCGCGCGGCAAAAATCATCAAAACGATATTAATGGAGACGACGATTAGGTCTACAACGTCAAAGCGTTTTGCAAATTCCAGGAATTCATCGAATGCGAGAAAATTTTCCATAAGCCCATTTCTAAATACTAAGAGATTAGACCAAGTTAGCTGAAGGACTACCTTTGATTTTTTTTAAGATTTCAACAAGTGATACAAGTACTGCGCCAGCCAACAGCCCTACGAATGCATCAAATACCATTGGTGAGACGAAATCGAACCCAATTGCTGCGACAGTAGTTTCACGGAGATGATGCAGATAGGCAATATCGTGAGTAAGAATACCACCTCCCACTGTAAACATAGCAGCCGTGCCGACGACGGCAAGGGTTTTCATTAAATAAGGGGCAAAACGAAGCAGGCCTCTACCAAGCGTCTTCCTCATTGAATTCTGCTCTGAATTCTGAATGAGATGCAAGCCAAGATCATCCAGCTTGACGATTCCTACAACTAATCCATATACCATTACCGTGATTGCTATTGCTATTAATCCGAGTACGGCAATCTGTGTCGACAAGGCCGCGGATTGCACTGTACCCAGGGTTATAACAACAATTTCTGCTGATAGAACAAAATCGGTTCGAATAGCGCCCTTGATTTTGTCCTTTTCATACTGAACCATATTCACACCAGGATTTGATAGTGCACTGATTTTATCTTGGTGCTTTTGTTTAAGGTCTTCTTTATCATGCAGGAATTTGTGAACAAGTTTTTCAAATCCCTCAAAACAGAGATAAGCCCCACCCAGCATCAATAGTACGGTGATGGCCCAGGGCAAGAATGCACTAATCAAGAGTGCGGAGGGAACCAGTATAAGTTTATTCTTGAATGAACCCTTGGCCACAGCCCATACGACGGGTAATTCACGATCCGCCCTAACGCCAGCAACTTGCTGCGCATTTAGAGCGAGATCATCCCCTATCACCCCGGCGGTTTTTTTTGTTGCGACTTTCGATAAAACCGCCACGTCGTCCAACACACCGGCTATGTCATCAATTAGCGTTAACAAACTTGATGCGGCCAACTATTCACTCCTGCAAAAAGGGGTATGACTAAGTCATACCCCTGCGTTAGTTCACTATTTCCAATTAAAACATCTTCCTGTACTTTAGACCAGATGCTATTAGTTTAGCTCCTCCGCTTCTTTCACCAAAGTCTTAGCTAATCCGTTGATATTTCCGCCCTCTAGGCCAATCTCCTCCATCAGCTTATCAATCAATGGGGCTTGTCCGCGGTAACGCAGAGCACTATTTACTAACTGATCGGCCAGACTGCCGTCTCCATTGCTGCTCTTTGCTTCACCACTACTGGTAGAACCGTTCAGGCCTTCCACTTGAAATATCTTGATACCATCGATTTGCTCCATGGGTTTAACACTTTCACGAATAATATTCGGTAAGTGTTCAATCAAGGCCAAACGGATCTGCATGGCTATTTGCTCGGTAGACAGGACATTTTGCGCGTTGTTAATCGCCATCTTACCGGCTGCCTCAACAGCATAAGTCTTCTCTAGAGCTTCGGCGCGGAGTTTCTCCGAGTCTGCATCACCCTGCGCTTCGATGCGACGTTTTTCCGCCTCTGCATTGGCCAGGATAGTGACTGCATCCGCCCTATCTTCTGCCGCTTGTTTCTCTGCCTCTGCCGCTATCTTGATCGTGACCGCGTCCATTTCTGCGTCTTTATTGGCTTCCACTAGGGCGATTACCTTGGCACGTTCTGCAATTTCCTGTTCCCGTACCGTTCTAACTCTTTCCTCTTCTTTTACGGCCTGTGCGCGGGCTTTGTCTGCTTCAGACTGAGCAAGCGATTGTTCCTTGGATTTCTCCGCAATAACAATTGCCCTTTCCTGCTCAGCCAGCTCTATCGCCTTCGCCTTAGCGATGTCTTTTTCGCGAAGAAGCTTTTGCTTTTCTATTTCCTCTTCTTCAACCTGACGTTCGGCCTGGATGCGTGACAGATTTACCATTTGCTCAGATGAAATACGAGCTTGCTCTGACTCCTTGCGCTTTTCGGCTTGTTGCCGAATTATCTCGGCTTGTTGCGCAGCTTTACGAATCTCGATTTCTCGCTGCTGCTCCAAGCGGGCATACTCTTGTTCTCTCTGAATCTCCAACTGCTGACGTTCCGCTTCCAAATTTTTATTGGCGACAGCGACGTTGGTGTCTTGCTCTATATCATTTCGCTTTTTACGACGTTCTTCGATTGCTTCGGTAAGCTTAGTCAAGCCTTCCGCATCAAATGCATTATCTGGATTAAAGAACTCTTTACCAGTCTGGTCCAGCCCGGTAAGGGAAACCGATTCCAGTTCCAAACCATTCTTGAGAAGGTCTTCAGAAACAACTTGCTGAACTTTTTGAACAAAGTCTACACGTTGTTCATGCAGTTCTTCCATGGCCATTTCCGCTGCTACCGCACGCAGCGCGTCCACAAACTTTCCTTCAACCAGTTCTTTTAACTGGGAGGGATTCATAGTTTTCATACCGAGAGTCTGTGCCGCGTTTGCAATAGCGTCTGCAGTAGGCTGTACGCGTACATAGAATTCTGCAGTGACATCAACGCGCATTCTGTCGCGTGTAATAAGTGCTTGCTCATTTGCCCGTCGAACTTCTAGTCTCAGGGTGTTCATATTTACGGGAATTATTTCGTGGAGTACCGGAAACACCAAGGCACCGCCATTCATAATTACTTTTTGTCCACCGAAGCCAGTCCGTACAAATGATACTTCTTTTGAGGCTCGTTTGTAGAGCCGAGCGAATATCAGGCCCAAAACAAGTAAGGCCACCAAAATGGTTCCCGCGATCATACCGATACCGGTAAAACCAGAAGCACCTTGAATAATTTCGTTTAGTTCCATATCTCCTCCACGTATTTATTAGCCGACCAATGCTTCGTTGGTATTTTTTATTGCACGAAACACGGCACCCTGCTTTTTAACAATCAAGACTTGATCCCCTTGTGAAAAACTTTCTGTTTCCACATCGGGTTCCACCATGAGGTAGTGGCTTGCACCAAATTCATCTTTTAGTTTTGCTTCTGCCGCCGACCCATGCGTAGCAAGCCCCAGCGTAATAGTTGCCACACGGCCCACAAAACTATTGTCAGAGACGGCCTCAGTTTCGTCTTTTGGTAGAAATTTTTCAAAAAGACCACCAAAGACCCGAACGAAAGGCAGCGAACAGAAAACTGCGGGAACAACCGCAATCCAACTAGGTAGAAGACTTCCCACAAGTCCAAATGCGATTTTCTGAATCCCCAAACCTATTAGGCCGAAGGATGTAAGAAAAACGATCAAAAGCATGAGCACGGGTACTCTGCCTATGCGAAACCAACTTAAAAGTTTGGAAAGCGCGTTGGGTGCACGAATTTCTGAGGCATCCAAATCTGCATCCATATCTACCTCTGGTAACATGGAATCGATTGCGTTTGACAGACTGGCACCGATCAAACTCGCCACGCCTTCAAGAAGCGCAATGCCAAACATCACAGCCAGGGCTACCGTGAATGGTAGATTTTGTGATGCTGTTAAAAACTCAAACATGGCTTATACTTTTTTGTTTTGCTGCTTCCAATCGCTCCTTGATACTTTTCTTACGTGCCAGTTCGTCTAGCTCGGCCAATCGGATGGCCGCCTCTTTGTCAGTCGGAGTGCCCGACCCCAACACACCTGATGCCTTTTCTACCACACGATCGAAGGCGGATGAGGCCTTGTCTACACGCATTTCAACCTGACTTCCGCCCTTAACATTCGATTGATTTGGCGTAGTGGCTGCAGCGGCCGCTTGAGTTTGCCGAAATAGCTTAAGCTCTTCTTGCATCTCACGTTTTTTCGCCAATAATGCAGCCACATAGCCTTCCAGTTCTTTCTCTTGTGTGCCACATTCACTGATAGTCGCTTCCAATACCGGAAGTTGAGCCTCTATATCGATTTGTTGTGCAATCGCTGCTTCCGCTAAATCTTCACGATTTTCTGACAAAGCCAATTCTATTTTTTGAGCAAGATCTTCATGCTTGCCATTTTCTTCAGTAAGTCGTTTGCTCGCTAAGTGTTTATTAGCGACTAGACGCCCAAGCTCCGTACGGACTTCATCGATCGCTGAATCGATTTCGCGAATTGCCTCTTCCATCACTGCCTCAGGCACGGCGCTTTCTACTGCATCGATTAAGGCATTCAGGCTTCCGCTTACAATTCTTCCTACACGGCTTGTTAGACTCTCTTTCACTATTGTTCTCCTCTCTTTGCTTGCCTTGAAATAACTTCCGCCAGCTCCAAAACGGGTTCAATGCGTTTCGCAATGGCTTGCTCATCATAACAAGGTGACTTTTTTGTGATCCCCATTTGCATGACAGACTCCATCAATCTAAAAACTCGATCACTTAAACCCTGTTCGAACTGTTTAAGCTCTTGTGCACCGATCCCCTTTTCCGGGGAAAGATTGGCTGAAACCGTATAAGCCGCTACATCGGGTAACCATTCAATCATACGCATAACCAGTTCTGAATGGCTATTCGTTTCCAATTCCAGGTTTCTAATATGCTCTCTAACTGGCTTAACCAGTTCCTGCATCATTTGGAAAGTAGTACGAAAGTCTTCCATCCCCTGGGCGCGTCGGCGCGCATCGGCGATGATTGCCCTGACCTTATCACTTGGAGTGACTGCCCCTTCGATGGTCAGTTGGCTAATAAATTCCACATCGTCCGCCGGTAATCGCGTGCTGATAGGCAGCATTTTTGTGGACATTGTTCCCTCCCTAAAAATATCGTTGAGCTAGTCCCTCACGATAGCTCTCAATAATTATACATAAATGAATACATATGTATACGTTATTTTCTGCACTTTTTGTAGATTGTTTTTTATCTATATGTTTATATTATATATTTTTACTTATTTGATCGCATACGTAATTTAACACCTTGATTATTTAGTAATAAATTTTAGATGTTTATGTGAAGAGCCTGAGCAGTTCAGTTTAGTCGGAAGGAAAAGAAGTAGGGGTGACTGATGGGGCTCGAATCCACAACAAATGGATTCAATATCCTACTCGCCCAATTGGTGACACAGATACATTTTCGAAAACCCAATTCTCAGTTTTACCAAGTATGCACCTGATAGGCTTCGGAGCCAGGAAGACACTATCACAAGTCCTGGGTCGCCCTCTTCTATTAAGCCTATCGAAGAAAATTAAAAAAACTACATTGATGCATAAAGAAAGGTCAGCGATTTTGGGTTACACTAGCTGGTCAATCTAGTCTGACCCTGTAGATTCTATTCAGCGGGTCTACCCATATTCTGACGCTATTCCCATCGAGTTAAAGGCCCTCCTCCCACTACGCCAAAGTCTTTTCCGATGGAGACAGAAGCCCTTAAAACTGCATTTTTTGCGTCCGTATCGGGAAAAAAGTAGCCCAAACCAAAGCTGAATTTATATTTCAGAAAATCGACATTGGTATTTAAGCCAGCGTAGGCGCCCCTATCTCTGTTCTGTGAACTGAGTATTTGGAAAAAATCATCGCTTCCATCTGTGTATCTAAGCTCGGCATAGGCGATCTGAATATCGTGAGACAAAACTGAGCTTCGATAGAAGTTGGGCACAGCAAAATTAAATCCTATCTCGTCAAAACCGGCTATGTCTTTGTTGTTCAATTGTTCGTATAGCGTTCTGTTTTCCGAGTGGTAGTACACACGCACATATTTCGGCCACCAGGAAAACCAGTCCGTTGTGTAAATGTTATACGCAAGGTAAATACCTACAAATTTCCCACCGCTTGTTGGTAAAGAAGAACCGGTAAGGGCGATGCTTAGATCGGGGTAAACGGGCTCCATATAGGAATTTTCCAGGTCCACCCAACAATGACCTGATTGAAAGTAGACACTCTCATCTTCCGCAAAGCACTTATCCCCTATTGGTGTTCTTACCTCGTACCGAGTTTGAGCCTTGCCAAGCATCATTTTTCTAAGCCAATTGGAATCGGCCAAGATGCTGCCATATGCAGAATTCTGCGTAAAATGTTCTGTTGATACAGGTAGAAGCAAGTCAGCAATAAACGAATAACCATGGTCGTTTCCATATACAAAAGTCATCATTACCGCTTTTATCGAAGATTCATTGGCCAGAAGGATTCGCTTTTGGTTTTCGGCATCTTCATTCAGCTTGCCATCACCTAATGCATGCCATACAAACCAATCACACTTTTTTTCCATGGTGCGATTGGCAGCGCAACTTTTAAAGATATTGTTCAGTATTTTTGTTCTCTGGCTTTGGCTAAGAAAGGTATCCATGGCTGAGTCGGGCATGTTAAACCCTTTAAAGTACCTGCCAGTGGAATTCCATTCATCATGCAATATAAGGCTGGAATTCTGCGTAGAATTCATGCGAGAAAAACCATTATGGCCAACTGAGAACGAGTCTTGTAAAAAATGACTGGCAAACGCCGAATAGATTAGGGCCTGATCAAATTCCTGAATCGCCTTTACTGAACGACCTTCAAGCCAACTTTTTCTAGCGATCTCGGCGTAAGCGATTGCCCTATCATGGGCCTCTCGCCAGGCCTTTTTCACATGCGGCCAAAAATGCTGATGATTTCCCAAGGCGAGCAGCCCGTAGTTGGTCAGACTCAGCGCTTGAATCTCTGAGTCTGCATTGCTAAAACTCTCCGGGTCTTCAATATGATCTCCCGAGAGTGCCGATCTAAGCCCAAACTGTTTTGCATAGGTTATGGGATTCACGCAGGGAACTGCCCTGAGCACAGACAAGGGCTCAAATTTATCGGTATTCGCTAAATGATCAGTCACCAGGCTGTCGCAAGCTTGAATAAAGGCCTTTTCACCCAGCTCTCGATGCTCAATAAAATTCCAAGCATAGAGCTCCTGGCTCACACCCGCCAATAAGATTAGCA
>JAOUPJ010000425.1 GCA_029879945.1 Gammaproteobacteria bacterium | reverse complement strand
TGACAGCGCCAATACGAGTGATATCAATGGTGAAAGCAGCTATCCCGCAGATCCCAAACTGTTTGATTTCTCCAACTTTGAATCGCCGTTTCGCGCCTGGAGTAAAAGTGATGGCATCGTTGAAGCCACAGCTTCGCAAAGACTTCCATGGACATCAGGTAATGGCGGCATACGTGACTGGCGCGTGTCCAGCAGCGATACCGCTATCGCTAATATACTTCCTGAACCTACAAACGGTGATCTGACCATCACACATACCTGGAGCGATGCGTCCACTACCACCTATTTGATGCGTGCTATTGAGATCCTCGATGACGGTGTTGGAAATGACAATCTGCTGTGTGAAACCAACGAAGTATGTCTTTACACACCAAATATCGCCAGTCATCAGGGGCAGGGGGCACTGATCGATGGCTCAGTATTCACCAATGGTGCGATCAGCAATGTCGTCCTCAAGAAATACAGCCAGGGGCAATTCTAATTAGATAGAAGTCATCCCGCTTCGTGATGAGAACGCAAGATGCTTTTCTAACGCACTCGTAATCTCCTTAGGATGAGTATATGGACTTAAATGGCCCGCCCCAGGAAGGGTAAGCGATTGGCTATTGGGGAGCTTGTTCATAAGGATTTGGTTCATGGCCTTGGCAGCGTTTGTGGTTTTGTTGCCTTGTACGAGTGTGACCGGAATATTGATGGAGCGATAGTCCTCGGCCATGGCGGTATAATTTGGGATGCTGCCAAATTCATGTGCAACCTTAGCGATACTGCGCACGACACCGGCACGGAATTTCTTTGGTGCGAACATCCATTTCATTTTCCCTAGCCAATAGCCCATATACACAGCAGCCGCTTTTTCAAGATTACCGTTATGAAGGTGACGGATACAGCATCGTGCAATAGCATCGATTCGCTTCGCCTCTTTTTCGTTATTTTCTTTCAGGATATGAAAGGCCACCGGTTCGATGAGCATCATGCTGGTGACGGGATTGGATTTTTGCGCTACTAAATTTCGTACCGCTTCCAAGGCGACTGCCCCCCCGAATGAATGACCGATAATGTGAACTTGTCCTGTCGCGAGCGTCAATAGGTGTTCCAGCAGTTTACCGTCGGTGGGCACATCATCAGGCAACACCTTCGGCCACGGACTGGTTTTTCCATACCCGAGCAGGTCCGGAGCGAGGATATGATAGTGCTCTCTAAATACAGTTATCTGTGGTAACCATTCTCGATAGTTACCAGACGAGCAATGCAGGAACAGGAGAGTGTCTCCACTGCCCGTTTCGGCATAATTAACCGTAAACGGTTTAAGTTCAAACGTCCTACAAGGTAATTTATCGACCATAGTTTTTTCGAAGTGAGTTTGGAGGCAGTATAGCAGCTCGAGCCCGTAGTTAGCATTTTTGCGTTGATAAAAATGCGGGAGGCCCCAAGTTGTCGTTTTTCAAAGAAAATGTATCAGTATATGATACGTCTTGATACCAAGCGTGGCTGCTCACGCAGATAGCCAATTTCTCTTGCTTGAATTCAGGTAAGCTAGAAAGCTAGAATGATGGAAGTAGCGATTTGACCACATTTTTCTCCACAAGACAGGATTGGATTTTGCAGGAGTATAAACATGAAAAAAGTTGTTACCCTCATATTGATTTTACTGGTGGTGTGGATGTCGGGCTGTGCTGTTGCACCGTTCAATGCTCCGCATACGGCGAGATCTCTCGGAGAGGGAAAGAGCAATATTAATTTGAGTGTTATTCCGCGCGGTCTGGAGTATTCCACAGGCGTAGATGAAGATATCGATGTGGGAGTGGGAGTGGAAGTTCATTTGGCTCCTATGTTTACCGGGTGGATGAAGTATAGTATGTCAAACAATCGAGAGGGTGGGTCCACCGCATTATTGGGTGGTCTTTTTTACAGCGATGGAATCTATAACTCAACCAGTAAAGGATACTATTTTGGTCCAATCCTCAGTTATCGCGCAGGAAGCGCCGAGTGGTATTTAGCTACAAAGTACAATCATGTTTATTGGGAAGCGGGTGAAAATCAGGTAAAAGACGAAAATAATGATTTGGTTTTTTCGATTGATCCAGTGAGTCATGACTTTGGTTACTTTCAGGTGAACGCTGGATTGTCGTATTGGTTTAGTGATGGCTTTAATACCGATTTATCTGCGCTATGTTTAAAAATGGACGAACAGAAACCGGCCTGTGTTCCCATGCTTGGTTTTGGCTGGTCATTTTAGAAAAATACAAATGTCGCCGACCTGATTATTGAGACCCAGCCTGCCCTGATGGGTAAAAACGGGTTCTATTGTTTCTCTTTCTGCTGCATGGCCCACATATCGGCATAGACTTTTCCTTGGGACAAAAGCTTGTCGTGGTTGCCTTGTTCCACAATTTCGCCTTCGTGAAGTACAAGGATCTCGTCTGCATCTACGATCGTTGATAGTCGATGGGCAATGACCAACGTAGTGTGATTTCTTGCTGCTGCCGTCAGCGAGGCGGTGATGGCCCGTTCAGACACGGTATCCAGGGCAGAAGTTGCTTCATCAAATATGAGAACCTTGGAACCTTTTAGTAATACACGCGCAA
>JAOUPJ010000424.1 GCA_029879945.1 Gammaproteobacteria bacterium | reverse complement strand
GGAAGAGATTTATCGATTACCGACCACGGAAGAGGAAGGCAGGGCGGCAGCCTCGAGATTGAGTCAGGAATTACCTGAGGCGAAATAAAATCAAACCGGGCACGGGTTTGGCTTTAATTTTCTGTGTTTATCAGCTAAAATTTGTTTGTTTTTTCATCAAGATTTTCGCTTGCTACACCCTGTAGAAGGCGCTGGTCCGAAGACTGGCACATCGGGAATTAAAATAATTTAATAATATGAAACAAACACTTATTTTAATCACTGTGATGTTTGGTCTATGGGCCGGCAATGCCCACAGCGCGGATAGCCTCGTCTTTCACGGCCTTTCCTATCATTTCTCCGACAAAACAGTGCGCGAAAAGAAAATTATCCGTGAAAGAAGACGCTATTCCAACGGCGTCGTTGAGACCACGCTCCGCACCGAGGTCCATGAGAAAACCGTCCCCTATAACGAAGAAAACTGGGGCCTGGGCTTCGAGCATGGAAATTTCGCAGTCGGCTATTTCAAGAACAGCGTGGACCGCAACTCGGCGTATCTGGCCTACATCGTTAGAATGGGTGTCAGTTGGTTTAATGTCAAAACGGGTATCATTACCGGCTACTCAAGTAGAGTCCAGGGACTTTTCGTACCCACATTCAGATTCGGTCTATACAAACACCTGTTTTCCGAAGCCTATCTCATTCCGGAAATCAGTGATGTAACACCGACTACGCTAGGGCTCAGTCTGGGCTATCGATTTTAATCACTGGGTGTCCTGTCTGATTTAAACAGAACACGTCCTTAGGAAATAACACCCAGATCCCGACCAATTTCAGCAAACGCCACGATGGCCTTATCCAACTGCTCACGGCTGTGTGCGGCAGAAAGCTGAACTCTAATTCTCGCCTCGTTTTTTGGCACCACGGGATAAAAGAATCCAATCACATAGATTCCCTTGGCGAGTAGCCGAGCCGCCATTTCCTGAGCCAGTTTGGCGTCATAAAGCATCACGGGCACAATAGGGTGAATACCCGGTTTAATATCGAATCCCTGATTCTGCATCTGCTCTCTGAAATAGGCAGTGTTTTCCCACAGTCTGCTTCTCAGATCCGACAACTGATCGAGCATGGAAAACACCTTTATGCTGGCATACACCAGAGGCGGTGACACGGTATTCGAAAAGAGATAGGGCCTGGAGCGTTGTCTGAGTAAGTCAATCACGCTTTGTGAGGAGGAAGTAAAGCCCCCCGATGCGCCACCCAGGGCCTTACCCAGAGTGGAGGTCAGGATATCCACTTGATCCATCACATTGTGAAATTCAGCGCTCCCGCGTCCTGTATCACCCACAAAACCCGTTGCATGGGAATCGTCCACCATGAGCATGGCATCGTACTTTTTTGTTAATTCAGCGATAGATTTTAAATCGGCGATTTCTCCGTCCATGGAAAACACACCATCAGTGGCCACAATGCGCGACCGGTATTTCTGAGCCTCTTTTAGCTTGGACTCCAGATCATCCAGATCACTGTGCTGATATCTGAACCGGGCGGCCTTGCATAAGCGAACCCCGTCAATGACCGAGGCATGATTTAACGCATCGGAAATAATGGCATCCTGCTCATCAAACAGGGTTTCAAAAAGTCCGGTGTTGGCGTCAAAACAGGATGAATAGAGTATGCTGTCTTCCATCCTTAAAAACTCGCTGATACTTTTTTCCAACTCCTTGTGTATGTCCTGTGTGCCACAAATAAAGCGTACCGAAGCCAAGCCAAATCCGTGTGTTTTGAGTCCTTCAATCGCCGCATTGATCAACTCAGGCGAGTTGGCCAAGCCCAGATAATTGTTTGCGCAGAAATTGATAACCTCTTCACCTGAAACGAGGTCGATATCAGCCCCCTGCGGGGAACGAATAATCCTTTCCCTTTTATAGAGTCCCTGCTCATCTATTTCGCTGAGTGAATCCAGAAAGCGCCTATCATCCATGAGCTACTCCCAATTTAAAACTACCTTCCCGCACTCGCCATCGTGTACGACCTGAAAAGCCTCTTCAAAATCGTCTACCGAAAAACGATGGGTAATGATGGGGTCTATGTTCAGGCCACTGCGTATGAGCTGAGTCATCTTGTACCAGGTTTCGTACATTTCACGTCCGTAGATTCCTTTTAAATGGAGTCCTTTAAAAATAAATTCGTCCCAGGATATTTCCGTGTCGGGAGGCAAGAATCCCAGCAAAGCGATTCGGCCTCCATGATACATGTTTTTCAGCATGGAATTAAACGCCGAAGGGCTGCCTGAGGTTTCCAGACCCACATCAAAGCCATTAGACATATTGAGTTCGCGCATGGCATCTTCGATGTTTTCGTGATTAACATTGACTGTTCTCGATGCACCCATTTTCTTTGCGAGATCGGCTCGATAGTCCTTAGTGGCGGTGACAACGACGTGTCTAGCACCTATAAAGCGGGCCACGGCACCGGCCATGATGCCGATGGGACCACCCCCGGTGATCAGTACATCCTCACCCACCAGGTCAAAAGACAAGGCACAATGTATGGCGTTTCCCAGAGGGTCCATGATTGCCGCAATATCAGACGAGATATCGTCATG
>JAOUPJ010000121.1 GCA_029879945.1 Gammaproteobacteria bacterium | reverse complement strand
TCGTCAATCCCTACCAGGTGGATGCACGTCGTTGCATTAGTTATCTTACCATCGAACATCACGGTGCGATCCCGGTGGAATTCAGGGAGGCGATGGGAAACAGAATCTATGGTTGTGATGACTGCCAACTGGTTTGTCCCTTCAATAAATTTATGAACACCAGTAAGGAAGACGATTTCGAGCCTCGCCATGGTTTGGACCGGGAAAACTTGCTGGCGCTGTTTCAAATTTCAGAAGACGAATTCAATAACAAAATGCAAGGGTCGGCCATACGTAGAATTGGTTATGAAAAATGGATGCGCAATATTGCCATTGCATTGGGAAATGCACCCACAGAAAAAAACATTGTAGAGGTTCTTAGAGGCAGACTGGGCGCGGTTTCCGACATGGTAGACGAGCACATACATTGGGCACTGGCCCGTCACCATTCAGATTAACAGTTCAGTAGTTTTTCTCTATAGTATTTTAATTCTGCAATGGACTCACGGATATCGTCCATGGCCAGATGAGATCCCTTTTTAGTGAAACCGTTATACACCTCGGGGGACCAGCGACGCGCCAGTTCTTTTAAGGTACTCACGTCCAGATTTCTGTAGTGAAAAAATTTTTCCAGCGTGGGCATTTCGCGAAAAAGAAAGCGCCTGTCCTGGCAAATACTATTGCCGCACATGGGTGATTTACCTTCAGCGATATGTTTGGAAAGAAAAGCGAGGGTTTCCTGCTCTGCATCAAGCGCTGATTTCACAGACTTCCGAACACGCTCCAATAGACCCGAGTTTCCATGATGTGTGGTATTCCATTCGTCCATGGCAGAAAGCACGTCTTCACTTCGATGAATCGCGATAACAGGGCCTTCTTCCAGAGTATTGAGTTGATCGTCTGTTACGATGGTGGCAATTTCGATTATATGATCCGCATCGGGATTCAAACCCGTCATTTCCAGGTCTATCCAGATGAGATTATTGTCTTGGCTCATTAGTTAATATCCCATATTCGTACGGCAAAGTGACTGGCACCTGACGATGGCTTCTAATATACTGGTTTGCCAAAATCATGGTCTATTATGAGCAAACGTCGTCTCACCCACAAACAACTCCGGCAAACGAAGCAAAACCAGCGTAAACGCGTTGAGCATGCGAGCAAATCTTCCACTCATTCTACCCAAAGTGAAACACTGGGTCCTGCACAATTTGGCATAGTCACCTCAAATTTTGGCCAAAACTTGGTCGTACAAGACGAACAACATCATAGCCATCGTTGCAATGTACGCCAAAACCTGGGAAGTGTGGTCTGCGGTGATGAAGTCGTCTGGCATCAACTGGCTACGGAGGAAGGCATCGTCACGGCAATCAGACCGCGCAGGAGTCTGCTTGAACGCCCTGTTCATCGGGGAGATGCGAAACCCGTTGCTGCCAATATAGATCAGGTACTGATCGTGACGGCACCGGTACCCAGTCTTCAAAAAACGCTGATTGATCGTTACCTGGTAGCTTCAGAAATTGCGGGTATCAATGCCGTCATCCTTGTCAATAAAATTGACTTACTTTCTGCAAAAGAGCTGGATGCCTTAAAAGGGCAAATCGAAACATACCAGGATCTGGGTTACTCGGTATTGTATTTTTCGGCAAAGTCCGGGGTGGGTAGCAAGGAACTGGTTCAGATTTTAAAATCCAAAAATTCCGTACTGGCGGGGCAATCCGGCGTAGGGAAATCATCAACGATAAAATTTCTGCTTCCCGATCAGGAAATTCAGATCGGTGAACTGGCAGATCGTCTCAATTTGGGCAAACATACCACCACTACCTCCCAGTTATTCCATCTGGAACACGGCGGGGCAATTATCGACTCCCCCGGCGTACGGGATTTTGGTCTGTGGCAATATCCTAAAGAAAAAATTCTGTGGGGTTTTAAGGAATTTCGAGACGTGTTGGGTATGTGCAAATACCGAAATTGTACCCACCATCATGAACCGGGGTGTAAACTTCGGGAAAAGGCTGAATCGGGAGAACTCAGTGCCGAACGCTACCAAAGCCTGCTCAAAATCCTCACCCAGGTCAATCTATAACAGACTGATTTAACGATAAAAAAACATTAATATCCCTTTAAGCCCCGCGGCGTATAAATACACTGTTTCATTGCAGCCACATGCCAAGCAAAACATATATTTTTATCGTGTTTTCAATTGGTTACGAGCTATAAGGGGTATTGAACAGTGATTAGGATTCAGTTTAAAGCTTTTATTTTTGGTCTGGTGCTTGTTGGACCTGCCCTTGCGTTTGGCAAGCAAAATGCCGCGGAAGCAAGCCTTTACTCTTCCTTTGCCCCTGTAAGCGCAGTAACAGCAACAACCAAAAAACTTAGCTTTATCAATCACGGCTTTGCACTGAAAGCAGAATTCGACTCAAGTGGCGTGCGCTATTTACCGCTGAATCAGGCTGCCATGAGTTGGGAGTGGAAACTATCTTTCGATAAAATCGAAGGTTCCAACACCAAATTAGATTCGGTTTCACCCCAAATTAGGAACAACCGAATCGAGTATCAGAGAGGTGATTTCGTTGAGTGGTATACCAACGGCCCTCAAGGAATTGAACAGGGCTTCACGCTACAAAATAATCCGCGACCCGATTCAGAAAGTCTGAAACTGACAATGAACATGTCCGGCACGCTTGTCGGAGAATCGGAAAACAACAAACTGACGGTAAAGGACAAGAACAACGAAACCATTCTGCAATACGCAAAACTTCATACCTATGACGCTCGACATAGATCACTTCCCAGCGCTCTTTATGTGGAAGGCAGTAAATTGATCATATCTGTGGATTTACGGAATGCCGTGTTTCCGATCGTGATCGATCCCACAACAACTACAACCCAATTAGTCATTGATTCTGCGCAAGCCAATGCGCGATTCGGCGCTAGCATGCTCAGCCAGTTGGATGTGAACGGTGATGGAATTACTGATTTACTCGTCGGCGCTCCATTGTTTGATGGCAGTAAATACGATGAAGGCGCAGCATTTCTCTATCTAGGTCAAGCCAATTCCCCTGGATCATCCAGCCCTACCTCTATTGCCACTTCACATGCGTGGAGCTTTGTCGCAAATACCCCCGATGCCCGATTTGCTACGGATATGGTAAATCTCGGCGATATTAATAATGATGGTTTAGACGATGTTGCTATCAGCGCTCCATATGATGGTGAGAACGCTATCGGTGCGATATATGTATTCCTCGGGAACGTTTCAACAGGTTTAGAGAGTGAACCCTTTCAGGTTATTTTTTCCGAGTCGAATCAAGTCGGTTCCGGCTTCGGTTCCGCTATTACCAGTTTTCCAGATCAAAATGGCGACGGAATCAGTGAGCTTATTATTGGTTCCCCACTGCTGGATTGGCCGGACTTCGATTTAACTGACAATAAACACGATGGAATAGATGCTGGCTTGGTGAGCTACTATCAAAGCTCAGAATCTGGATATGTGTTAAAAAGCAATTTGGGACCTGATGAATCGTCGACCCGGGCCAATTCAAAATTTGGCAGTTCACTCTCACGGTGGGCGAAAAATAGCGTGGACGGACCGCCATTTGTTGTAGTCGGGGCACCAGGTTTTTCTTCATCTGATGCACTTGTATCACAAGGTGCCGCCTTTATCCTAAAGTTGAACGTGGCGGGCCTCCTGATAATTGATCCCAATCATAGCATGGTAGGAGACAGTGCGGGGAGCAGTGCCGGTTTTTCCGTAGCAGTTTTAACTCAAGCAAATAATGCAACCAGAACGACAGTTGCGATCGGCGCACCTACCGAAAACAACGGAATATTTGGTAGTGCAGGCGCAGTCTATCTTTACAATTTTAATAAAACCACACCCACACCCGTAGCACAAAGAGCAAAAAAAATTACGATCCCAAAGGCGAACGCATCTTTTGGGGCTAGACTTTTTGCAATACCCGATAAAGGTCCTCTAGCGAATTCAGAAAGCGATCTAAAAGATGAGCTAATGGTAGCTGCACCTGGGTTCACATTGGAAGGAAATCGTGTAGGTGCGGTGTTTACCTATATATCAAAAAACTTGAACTACAGTGATAACTTTAGCTGGTGGCAGGCAGAAAGACAGATAGGTAACGGTTTTGGTAATGCCTTTTCAGATGTAAACATTTTTCACAACGACATTCAAAGTGAATACGTCTTATCCAATTCGATCACAACCGGAAAGCAATTTCTGGGAGGAAAAGTTTCCTCTATTTTTATGAACGAACTCGGAGACATTCTAACACCTGCGATCGACTATTTCCCAGCGAATGGGAACAACGTAGGAAATCTCGCCGGAACCAGTTTTGCTACAGGTGACATTAATGACGATGGATTTGAAGACTTGGTCATTGGTTTACCAGGATTTTCAGATGGCAGAAGAGGAAAAATCGAAATCTATCTAAGCACTGGATCACCTAAACTTTCACACCAACCAATTCAGTTATATGGTGATGCGAATTCCTTCGGATTTGGGACTACCCTCCTAGTACATGATTTTAACAATGACAATGCCGCCGATATTGTGGTTGGTGCTCCTAACTACACCGACACCTCGACCGGCAATTATCAAGGGGGTGCAGTCTATCTATACATGGGAGTACCGAATGCTGTGGTTGGCTCCATCCTTGCGCCCACACAAGTGATTATTGGAAACAATTCCATGCTAGGGAGTTCTTTGGCTGCCACCAACTACAAAGGTGACGGTACATCAGAACTCATAGTGGGAGCAAAAAATCATCTCTCCCAAAAAAACAGTCAAGTGCTTTTTGGCGCAGGGGCAGTATTAGTCTATGATTTTATCACCACGAAGATAATACCTGATGGGGAAGTCGACGAGGTTGACGTCTATGAGTTTATACAAAGTGGTGATCCCATTTTCGCTCCAAAACCACAGAGTGGGGCCCATTTTGGTTTTTCTCTGGCGGTAGTCGGTGACTATAACCTTGACGGGAAAAACGAATTTGTCGTCGGAGCTCCATACCAAGACTATATTTTGAATTCTGCAACATTAGAAGATGCTGGTGCCGCATATGTTATATTTGAAGATCTCAGTTTAACCAAGACTCTACGTACACCAGAAAAGAATGCGCAATTTGGCTGGACAGTGGCCTCTGCAGGGAAACTGGATACGAACCCTGGCGATGAAATACTGATATCAGCCATCAATAGTGGTGCCAATAAACCGGGGACTGTTTCATTGTTCCTAAGCTCTTCCTTAACAGGTATTGCATCCACTACACAAACGGCCAATAGAATCTTTAGCATCAACTCCCCTTTAGCGAAATTTGGGTCTTTCATCTATGGAACTCAAGACATCAATAACGATGGCGTCAACGATCTGATAGTAGGCGCCCCGAGCTACTCACCATTTGACAATCCTTTTGATACAAATACGAATTCCTTTGGCGGCGTATTTTACTTTTTAAGTCAATACAACCAGGAAACGAATAAAGTTGAAGTTTACGATTCTGCAGTAGACGGCATAGCGGTTCCTAACAAAACGGGAACTAGTTTTGGCGAGGTAATAGGCACAATCACTGACCAAAACAACGACGGAAAGCGTGATCTACTAATATCCGCTCCGGGACATGATGATGTAACAAACAGCGGAATTGTTTATGTAGTAGAGAATTCTGATGCTCTGTATCTACAAGCAAAGCCCGTTAATGCCTCGCCTTCAACGGGAGAAACTGTCGATTCCTACACCATTCAGGAAGACGGTGAGGTAGTTCTAAATGGCGTATTAAGTAATGACACTGATGACGCTGATATTACAGAACTTGAGTTAGTTACGGTCAAGTTTTCGGATAAGCTGAGTGGGTATTTCTTACCTGAAAATGGAAAATATACCTATATCCCTAATCCAAGTACTTATCCATCACCACAGGATCTCGTAGAACTCCGCTTGAATGGACAGTATAGAGGAGAGATATTGTTTGAAAATGGTGAGTATAAGTATATACCAGAGCCCGATTTTTACGGTTTGGTTTTGTTGGACTACCTAGTTAAAGATGCCAACAACGGAAATAGCTGGGGGCCAATTTTAATAACCGTGCAACCGGTAGCGGACACCCCAATTGTTGAAGATGCTGAATACTCCATAGACCCTGAAAACCGATTTAGCCAAGTTCTCAAGGGTACCGATATCGATAGAGACCAACTTGAATTCGAAATAGTCAGCCACCCACAGTTCGGCTCGGTCACTTTAGTCAAAACAAATAATGGGAACACACTATTCGACTATGTACCTGACAAGAATAAAAATACTGGCATAGTTCAGTTCACCTATAGAGCTTATGATGGCCAACTCTATTCCGAAACGAAAACCATCACACTTTCATTTAATGGCAATAATGCCACGCCAAGCGTGCCAGAATTGGTTTCCCCTACCATAGATAAACTGGTTACAAGTAAAAAACTATTACTAGAATGGAAACCGTCGATAGACCCTGATGGTGATGACATACAATACACCATACACTATTGTAATAACGCAGATTTTATCGGTTGCAATAATACACCCAAGATCACAGCTCCCTCAGGGAAAACGAATAAACTATCCGTGGCAAGCGCTGCAAGTGGGGTTCTAGCTATGTTTGGCTTGCTCGGTAGTAGAACCAGAAGAGAAAAATTTCTCCGAGTGACCGCCATTCTTATGTTGAGTATTACGCTCTATGCTTGTGGTGAAGGCGATAAAGAAGATGAGGCTACAGAAATTGAAACTTTATCTTATCCGATTACACTCCCCAGCACCGCTGGCGCTGAGTTGAAATATTTTTGGAAAATCACTGCCAGCGATGGTTCAAGGCAGATTACAAGCCCTGTGTGGCAATTTTATTTGAAAACATCGGCAGCAAACTAGTTGCGGTACCCTGTGTGACTAAACCGGGAGCCTTCGCGGGCTCCTGGGTCACACGGGTAATTTTCTAGGACAGCAACCTCATGAGTTCCATCATTTCCTCCTTCGCCTCACGAAGAAGTTCTACGCTCGAATCAGGGCCCAGTGCAAATATGGGAAACTTACCGAATGCGGGTACTGATTTAATGGTGGGTAAACGACCTAATCGGTATTTACCCAAACCCGCATAGAGCTGCGCAATGACTACTGCGTCACTATAATCTGCAAGGCCAGGATTTTTTCGAAACCAGTTTTCAGCGTGACGAATCATATCGATGAAATCGTCCTCAAATTGCCACTCATTCAGAATGGCCTCGCCTATAGGCACCCTTAATTCGTCAAGTAAGCCAGGGACTACAGGGTCTGTGAGATCTACCTTGTTGTGATGCAAATAACGCAAGACAGGTAACACACCCAGATCGTGTAACAAACCACCTAGCATCGCGGTATCAGGGTCCATAGATGGACTGATACGTGCCAAAGTGTAGGCAATGGAAGCCACCTTAATACTATGCTTCCAAATGTCCACTGTGGCTGCTCTCAGTTCTGGTGACCTATCATTAAATAGACGGCGTAATGCAAAGCTGGTCGCCAAGTTACGGGTGACATCCAGCCCCAGACGCATCACTGCTTCACGACAATGCTCTACAGACGTTTGACCCCGGTAGAGTGGCGAATTAGCGACCTGAATTATCCTGGCAGTTAGGGGTATATCGGTTTGTATTAGCTTGGCGATATCCTGGGCGTTGTAACGCTCGTTTTGAACGGCTTGACGCACTTTTGCTGCGATATCAGGTAGACCAGGAAGCTTGAGCTTCCCTGAAGAGATTTGCTCTTGTAGCGCTGCCTGTATTTGCTCCGCACTAATCATCCATACCAACCCAATTCACGAACGTTCTGCTCTATTGATTCTAGCCTACTAAGCTGTTGTTGTAATGGTTTTACAACACGCAAAGGCCCGAGAACATTGAGCCCACTAAGATCAAGTAGCAGGACTAGCTAGTGTGATCAAAGAGTTTTTCTATGCAGGAGTCTAGCCGCCACCGAGTATACGGGTACATAAGTTGAGCAGTGGAGAAGGGATAATACCCAGGAACAATACAAGAACCCCATTGATACTGAGAGTAGTTCGCATATCCGCCGGGGAACGCAAAGGTTCGGAATCTTCTGATTTGTCAAAATACATGACTTTTATGATTCGTAGATAGTAGAACGCGCCGACTACAGAAAATACCACTGCCAAAACAGCCAACCAGATCAAACCGGCATCAACGACAGATTTGAGAACCGCCAGCTTGGCATAAAAGCCTAGGGTAGGAGGGACACCAGCCATGGAGAACATCAGAATGAGCATGATAAAGGCAAACCATGGACTACGTTCATTTAGTCCCCTGAAATCGTCTATTTTGTCTGCCTCAAATCCCTTACGACTCAGAAGCAGAATCATTCCAAAGCCACCCATACCCATAATTGCGTACGCTAGTGTGTAGTACATGGCTGAAGAATATCCCTGAGCCGTCCCTGATAGGATACCCAGTATCAAGAATCCCATATGGGCAATCGTCGAATAGGCCAACATACGCTTGATATTGGTCTGCGCAATCGCCACTACGTTACCGACTATAATGGATAGCACGGCTAATATGATCATCATGTCCTGCCAGTAGGCATGCATATCGCCCAGCCCTTCAACGAGCAACCGCATGACCATGGCGAATCCTGCCAATTTGGGTGCGGTTCCGATGAACAAAGTCATTGCGGTAGGCGCACCGTGATAAACATCCGGTATCCACATGTGGAAGGGGACAGCCCCCAGCTTGAACGCCAATCCAACCAAGACAAAAACCACGCCCAACTTTAAGACTATGTCACCACTACCCGAAGCGACGTAGGAAGCGATCTCGTTAATATCCAGGCTGCCCGTAGCCCCGTACACCATGGACATTCCATAGAGTAATAGACCTGAAGCCAAGGCACCTAATACAAAATATTTTAAGGCTGCTTCGGTGGACTGAACCGAGTCTCTATGCATGGCAATCATGGCATAAAGCGATAGCGACAATAATTCGAGACCCAAGTACAGGCTCAGCATGCTATACGCTGAAATCATTACCATCATGCCCAGGAGAGCGAACAGGGCTAGAATGAAGAATTCGCCTTTAAACAGATCCCTTTCTGAGAGATATTGTCGCGAATACACAACCACACCTGCAGTCACCAAGTACAAAAACAATTTGAGTACTGCGCTCATCCCATCGCTGATGAAGGTACTGGCGAGTACAATCTCGGAGCCACTTGTGGGTGTAAGCTGGTAACTCAATATAGCTGCGACCACCAAGGTCCCCAGAGTCAGCATATAGTTCAATGAACCATTTTCTTGTTTTATATATAAATCGACTAGCAATATGACGCAGGCCATAGTGAGTACGAAGATCTCAGGTATCAGGGGAACAAATTCACTCAATGGTACAGACATCTTGCTTATATCTTCTATAGTTTAAAGTTGGCCACATGCTGGACTAAATTTTCGATTGTTGGGTGCATGACCTCCAACAATGGATTCGGCCAGATACCCAACAGAATCGTGAAAAACGCCAGTACGCCAAGGATAAAAAATTCTCTGCTATTCAAATCTTTCAGGGTGGCGACTGCTTCATTTTTTATGTCACCAAAAATAACCCGTTTTACCATCCACAAAGTGTAGGCCGCTCCGATCACCAGCGTGGTTGCAGCGAGGAATGCAATCCAGAAATTTGCTTTAACCGAACTGAGGATTACCATGAATTCGCCGACAAAAGCGGAAGTTCCGGGTAGACCTGCGTTGGCCATAGCAAACAACACCGCCATCGTCGCAAACCAAGGCATGGTATTGGCCACACCGCCATAGGTGGAAATCTCTCGACTATGGAGCCGATCATAGAGCACCCCTACGCATAAGAACAGGGCTCCTGAAACC
>JAOUPJ010000165.1 GCA_029879945.1 Gammaproteobacteria bacterium | reverse complement strand
AGGTGCTGCCAAGAGTGGGCCTGATATATCCGCTAGGTCTACAGAGGTGGCCTTCGCAATCTTAATAATGTCGGAAGTGGGAACGCTTGCATTCATTGCTGCTTCGATAATTTCAGCGATCATGCTTTTCGGCGCAGTCTTAAGCGCGACGCGAATCAAGTCCTGTTCAGGGGACAGAGCCTTTAGGTTGTCGTCGCTGGCCCCGGGGAAATTCAGCATCTCAGGTGGGTGCGGGATGAGTGTCGGAGCCGTAAATTGATTGGGAATGTGGCTATATGACCCCTTTCGTAGTATCAGGTTACCACCCTGATTCTTCAGGCGCACACTACCGGCTGTAACTCCCACGTAGAGCCCTTCCTTATTCCCTTGAAGAACACAGAGCTTGTCACAGAAGATGGTAGAAAAATCGGTACCCCTAACCCCTAGTGTTGCCACTGGAGTTGTTAACTGGAAGTTTCTCTTTTTGCGCTTGGCGATTCCGCCGCTAATCATACGCAAACCACCGCCTTTTAGATTCAAGTGCATCGCCTCTTCTTGCGGTTTCTTTGAGGCAATGTATTTATCCACTGAAAGTTCTGAGCGGTTTCTTAGTGTGGCAATAGAGTTATCGGTAAAATTGATTTGGGCAAAGCCATTTACATCGGTCGTGATTGTCTCTCCGACATAGATCTTACTACCACGGGTGAGCTTTCTTAATGGGGTACGTTTTGGAATATGCGCTTGCACGAGTCCAATCGCGATCTTTATCTTGCCAGCAAGTAGAGGTTCTTTCGGGGCGTCTGCAGAATGGGCGGGGCCTAGGGCCAAAATTAGCCCAATAGACAGAATGAACATTGTGTGTGTTTTTTTAGCCATGACCCTAACCATAAGATAGTACCCCTATCTAAGGTTATCGGCGTCTGCAGCAGGGTTTTTAATCCGATTTAAACCGGGTTTAAAAAATGGCGGAGAAATTTCTAACCGATTGTTTGGTAGTACAAATTTTGAGGGTGGTTGACTTCGGCAAAGAAGAACCAGCGTTCCGCCAGCAAGCCCACATATTGAATACAGAAGGCGCCTATCAGAAGTGTAGCGCTTCCTGAGGTGAGGGAAAGTATCATCATGGCCAGAGGTAGGATGAACACCATGGTAATGAAAACGGTTCGTATGCGTTTGATGAAAAATTCGGTCTTGCCGTGGAAGAATTCTCGGGTGTTAAAGGATCCACCCATGAAGCCCATGGACCGTTGCTGAACCTTGGGGTGGCGCACACCAATGGCTGTTTGCACCGTGCTCTTGGGTGATTCTCTAAGGGACTTGTTCCTTGCCAGGCTTCCAAGCCGTGAGATAAAGGCAGTGACGGTGAGAACCACGGCAATGAAGGTGTATAAATATGTCAGACTGGGTTCCATGCTGGCAGACAAGCTTGCCGCCAGAGTGAAGCCGGACATGGTACCCAGCAGAATGAAATTCACCAGGGTGAGTGGCGAGTGCCATTCACGCAAGAACTTTAGACAGGCGTAGATCATGGCGGTACACACGAACAAGGCAAAACACAAAACAATGCCCACCAGGCCCAGCGAAAGTGTCGTGGCAGTGGACTGATCGGTGTAATGCGCCGCCATGTAGAAAAAGACCAGCGCAATGAACAGCGGCAGTGCGATCACTTCACGTGATAACCAGGAGGTACGCCATTGACTGACTGCGCGCCAACCACGCATAGGGTGTCCCAGGTGAAAGGTGGATGCGGTCAGTCCCAGGAGTAATAAAACAAAGGAGACCACTAGACCAGTCAGCATAAAGTCTTGAGAGATGAGTTGTCCCTCAGTCATACGAAACACTTCGCCCATATACAAGGCGAGAAACAGGCCCTGACCGGCCCCGGCCAGAGTCGTAAAAAATATGACAGAAAATGCGGGTTTCATAGTCTGTGAACGCTTCCTTAATCTTCTTCTTTTCCAGTCTTGATGTGTCTGGGTAAATAGTGATTAGCCGGCTGTGTGCCCATTTCAGGGAGCAACTGGTAGCCTTTGTTATCACGAATCATTTGCGAGGCCTGTGAATCGGGATCGTGCACATCGCCAAAGATTCGCGCATTGGCCGGACAGGCCATGACGCAGGCCGGTTTACGTTCTTCCTCAGGCAATTGCTGGTCATAGATGCGATCCACGCACAAGGTACACTTCTTCATCACCTTGCCTTGCTCATCAAATTCACGGGCACCATAAGGGCAGGCCCAGGAGCAATACTTACAACCAATACACTTATCGTAGTCGACCAGGACGATACCGTCTTCCTCGCGCTTGAAACTGGCACCCGTTGGGCAAACCGGAACGCAAGGTGGGTCTTCGCAGTGTAGGCAAGACTTGGGGAAATGCACCGTTTCGGTGTGGGGATACTCCCCTACTTCATAGGTCTGAACGCGATTGAAAAACACGCCTGACGGGTCGGCGCCGTACGGGTTGTGATCCGGCATGGGTCCGGCGCTACCCGATGTATTCCATTCTTTACACGAGGTGACGCAGGCGTGGCAGCCAACGCATACGTTTAAATCAATAACCAGGGCGAGTTGCTTTTTCATATTCTAAAAACTCACCGAGTTCTTGTCCTTGGCAAAGAAGGCCAGCAAGGACTTGCGTTTGGCTTGCCCGGGAACTGTCTTTAAAGGTTCCACTTGGGGTAGGGTGCGGTCCGCGTCTGCCTCGGCCTTGTAGATTTTCACTCGCACATCGTACCAACCGGCCTGACCCGTAACCGGGTCCGAGTTGGAAAGGTGTTCACCATCTTCATGCTTGGGCAGTTCTTCCGAAATCACGTGGTTCAACAAGAAACCTTTGCGAGATTCATTGGCATCTTCCGTTAGATTCCAGGCGCCGGAGGCCTTACCGATGGCGTTCCACGTCCACACGGTGTTGGGTTCTACCGCCTCACTGAAACGACACATACAACGCACTTTGCCATGTTGCGACTCTACCCATACCCAGTCCCCATCCTGGAAACCGTGTTGCTCACCCACTTTAGGGCTCATATAGAGATAATTGTAGGTGTGTATTTGTCTGAGCCAGGCATTTTGTGAATCCCAGGAGTGATACATGGCCATGGGCCGTTGCGTCACCGCATACATGGGGAATTCATTGGTGTCTGTGTACTGCTGTTCGATGGGGCGATAGTAGAACGGCAGGGGATCAAAATAGGTTTTGACCCGGTTTCTCAAGTGATCAGGTGGCTGTTTGCCTTCGCGTCTGCCTTCGGCCGCCATGCGGAACTGTTGCAGAATCTCGGAATAGACATGGATGACCACGGGTGTGTCTTTGGCGGTTATACCATTGCCGTGGGCCCACTTGAGGTATTTGTCATTCCAGTTACGCATGTACTGCATGTCTTCATCCAGATGGTGTTGGAACACGCAGTTGTTTTTCTCGTACATTTCCCATTGATTGGGATTGGGTTCGCCCTTCATGGACTTCTCACCATTCTTGCCACGCCAACCGGCCAAAAAGCCGATGCCGGAGCCGGGGGCGGTTTCAAAGTTGGTGACAAAATCCGGGTAGTTCCTGAATTTGCGTGAGCCGTCTTCCTTGGTGAAGGCAGGAAATTTTAGGCGACTGGCGATTTCCACCAACACTTCCTGGAAGGGCTTGCACTCGCCAGTTGGCGGTAGCACGGGAATACGCACCGAATCCACGGGGCCGTCGTATTCCGAAATGGGTCTGTCCAGCATGGAAATGCAGTCGTGGCGTTCCAGATAAGTGGTATCTGGCAAGACAAGATCCGCGTAGGCCACCATTTCTGACTGGAAGGCGTCGCACACTACCAGGAATGGAATCTTGTATTCGCCGTTCGCGTCTTTGTCGTTGAGCATCTCGCGCACGTCAGACGTGTTCATGGTGGAATTCCAGGCCATATTGGCCATGAAAATGAGTAGCGTGTCGATTTGATACGGATCACCACGCCAGGCGTTGGTAATCACATTATGCATCAGGCCGTGCAGGGACAAGGGATGCTCCCAGGAGAAGGCCTTATCGATGCGCACAGGCTCGCCGTTCTCGTGCACGAACAAATCATCCGGACTCGCCGGTGATCCCAGCGGCGCGCCATTCAAAGGCGTATTCGGTTTTACATCGTCCGGGCTATTGGGTATGGCAGGCCCAGGTGGAATCGGGCGTGGGTAGGGTGCCTTGTGTCGAAATCCACCAGGCCTGTCAATCGTGCCTAACAGCGTTAACAGGAGTGAAAAGGCACGTATGGTTTGAAAACCATTGGAGTGTGCCGCCAGACCGCGCATGGCATGAAAGGCAACAGGTCGGCCTGTTACGGACTGATGTTTATCCCCCCAGCTGTCGGTCCAGCTTATGGGAAGCTCGAAGCCTTGTTCCATGGCGGTGTGTCCCAACTCCTTCGCAAGTCGGACTATGTCTTTGGCTGGAATACCAGAAATCTCTGAGGCCCATTCGGGGGTACAATCTTTCACCCGTTGTTTGAGCAACTCGAAAGACGGGCTCACACGGGTGCCGTCTTTCAGTGTGTAGCTTCCGTCCAGGGCGAAGTTGGCGGAATTGTGTGGGTAGACTGTCTCAGTGTTTAATTTAGTATCCCAACACAAGGCCTCGCCCTGTTCATTACGTGCAATCATCCCACTTTCGGGATGCTTGTCGTCGGTGATGACCAGTTGAGCTGAATTGGTATAGCGTTGCAGAAAATCCACATCATAGAGATTTTCGTCGATGATCACCTTCAACATGGCCATGATGAAGGCGCCGTCTGTGCCCGGCTTTATGGGCACCCATTCATCAGCAATGGCAGAATAACCCGTGCGAACTGGATTCACTGAAATAAAGCGTCCGCCATTGCGCTTAAACTTGGAAAGGGCCATTTTCAGTGGATTGGAATGGTGGTCTTCCGCCGTTCCAAACATCATCAGCACTTTCGCGTGGTCCACATCGGGGCCACCAAATTCCCAGAACGAACCACCGATGGTGTAGATCATTCCGGCTGCCATATTCACGGAACAAAAACCACCGTGAGCGGCGTAATTGGGGGTACCGAATTGACGCGCAAAAAGCCCCGTCAGGGCCTGCATCTGATCACGGCCTGTAAACAAGGCGAACTTCTTGGGATCGGTGCTACGTATTTTGCCGAGTCGGGTTTCCAGGATCTCAAAGGCCTGATCCCAACTGATGGCTTCGAATTCGGAGTCTCCCCGCTTGCTGCCTTGCTTTCTCAGCAAGGGCTTTGTTAAACGCGCAGGGGAATACTGTTTCATGATACCGGAAGACCCTTTGGCGCATATGACGCCTTTATTTAAAGGGTGTTCAGGATTGCCTTGTATATAGCGAACAACGCCATCTTCCAATGTGACGCGTATGCCGCAGCGGCAGGCACACATATAACATGTGGTGTTCTTTACCTCAGTTTTATTATTGCTATTGTTAGGCGCGTTAGCGCTCATAAAAACTCCACAGAAAAACTGTTTTTTATCAACAAAAAAAGATTGCCTACTTTATCGGCCGGTATCCTATTACGCCAATCAAGCTTATTAACCCGGGTATAAATAGGCTTCGATACCGGAATCAGTCGCTTTTCTTAAGCTGAAACAGGGCCTTGCAAGGTATTTACCAGGTGGGAATTTAAAAAAAATAATATGCGGATTAGTGGATTATTGGACCAGCAATAATATTGCTTCCCCGTTGCGAACGATATTCAACAGCAGTCGAATCTCGTTTTGTTTTATGGCATCTCGAAGTTCGCTAAGTTGATTTACAGTAGTGCGGTTTGCCGCAATAATGATGTCACCTTTCCTTAGCCCGGCCAGCCAAGCATTACTGTTTTCGCTGACTCGTTCTACTTCTATGCCCATATTAATTACCGCAAAGGGGCTATCTGGTTTCACGGCACTTAGCGTGGAGCCGGCAAGAATCGCGGATATCTCTTCGCCCTTGGCCTTTACGCGCTCTATAGACGTGGCCTGAGCGATGACCTTTTGTTTTTTGCCGTTGCGTATAAAGAAGACATGGACGTCTTGCCCGGACCGTAACAGGCCAATTACATTACGCGCTTCATCTGAGTTTTGAATCTTTCGTCCGTTGATGGTGGTGATCACATCGCCAGCCCGTAAACCAATCTTATCGGCTGGAGAACCGGGTATCACTTGGGAAACAACGGCTCCCTGCTGTTCTTTAATATTGAATGCCTGGGCCAGTTCGGGTGTGAAGTCCTGAGTGACAATTCCAAGGCGGCCTCGTTTCACTTCGCCGGTTAGCACCAGCTGTTCCATGATGGTATAGGCTAGATTGATGGGGATGGCGAAACCGATACCCACATTGCCACTGCCATTAGGGGAAAGAATGGCGGTATTGATTCCAACCAGCTTACCCTCCAAGTCAACCAGGGCTCCACCGGAGTTCCCCGGATTGATGGAGGCGTCTGTCTGAATAAAGTCTTCGTACCCCTCTATGCCCAGACCGCTACGTCCCAGTGCGCTGACTATGCCCGAGGTAACGGTCTGGCCTAGTCCAAAGGGGTTGCCTATCGCGACCACAAAATCTCCAACACGCAATTTCTCTGAATCGGCGAAGGTAAGGGCGCTTAGTCCTTCAGGTGCAACGCGGATGACAGCGATATCGGTATCGGGGTCTGTGCCGATCAGCGTGGCCTTCCGTGTAGTTTGATCGACCAGTGTTACGGCGATCTCGTCCGCGCCGGAAATGACGTGATTATTGGTAATGATGTAGCCGTTTTTGGCATCTACTATTACGCCAGACCCCAGGCTCTGCGTCTCTCGAAAACGAGGCCTGCTGGGTTGGTCAAAAAAATAGCGAAAAAAGGGATCGCGGAAGAGTGGATTATCTTTGACACGTACCTTGCCTTTGGTGGCGATATTGACCACTGCAGGCGTCACCTTTTCCAGCATGGGTGCCAAACTGGGCGTGCTGGAGCTGACTTGAGCCAAGGTGCTGGCGGGGATCGCGGCCAAGCCGATGGTTGTCTGTGTGACCGCTAAAACAAGCCCCAGGCAGAGTGTTAAGGGGCGGGTTCTAAATTTTATCATTACAGACTTGAAGATGCGGAAGACTGTGGACAACTCGAAATCTACCTATTGTTTTGTTCGGTTCAAGTGTAACGTGTTTTTGTGGGCACGGGTGAAGACGGAATCCCGTTTGTCGGGATTTCCGTCATTCCACCGTCTTGTTGTTGAGGCTTAACCCTCAACGTTGATTTTACGAGCCTGCTGCTTTTCTGCCTTAGGGATGGTGATCTCTAGAACACCGTTGCGACCCTTGGCGCTGATACCGGTGGCATCAACCGTATCGGGTAAGGAAAAGCTGCGATAAAAAGAGCCACGGGAGCGCTCTACGCGTTTATAGCCTTCTTTCTCTGTTTTTGTTTCACTATGGCGTTCGCCTTTGATGCTCAATACGCCATTTTCCATGGAAACATGAATGTCCTTTGGTTCTACACCAGGGACATCGGCATGGATGATATATTGATTGGGCTCTTCTTTGATATCCACAGCAGGAACCCAATCGCTGGCGCTCAGTTCGCCATTGCCAACTGCAGGCGCACGGCCGCGAAACAGGCTATTCAATTCATTGTTAAATTGGTCCAAAAGACTCCAGGGTTCATAACGTGTTAAACCGGGCATAATTCACCTCCAGGTTGGTGTAAGTTCATCGGTGGAATATACATAGGGATCGCAGGGGCACATTTCAAGGTGTGCTCGATAGGCGAAATACACCTATTTTTTTTCAAACTTTTGTATTATTCATGACCACTATATCTTGTGTTACTGAAAATATTGAAAAAATTGTTAACAAATTTTTTTTCGTTTATCCTTTGTCCAGAAAGGTTCCTATAATATTGTTTTTATTACTTATTAGTCTTATTATCTGTACAGACCTGTTCGCTTGACAGGGTTTGTTTTAGTTTCTAAGCTAAGACTACAAACACAATATATTGTGTTTGCTTATTTACTGCACTTTCTTCGGTACAGTTGTCAAACAGGAAGTAATCACAGGAAG
>JAOUPJ010000423.1 GCA_029879945.1 Gammaproteobacteria bacterium | reverse complement strand
CAATCGAAGAGTCTATTTCACAATTGTATAGAAGCAAGCGATTGCGACGTACATTTATCTAGGCGCGAAAATTGGGCTTTAAGAGACTAGTGGAGATATCTCCAGAATTTTTCCCGCAACTCCCCATTTTTCTGTGCACATGAATAGTTATATTCCTGTTTTTTCTAGATGAAGAATATGGGAAGCAGTACCATCAAAATTATGGGAAAACCAATCAATGAAACCGAAGAACGTATTGAAAGAGTAGAAAATCGTCTTTTGGAAGTTAGGTATAAAGAGGGACTAGATGTTGCTTTCTCGGGAGAAAAGCCACTCTAACACCTTTAAATTTGCCTTGTCAGCTCTGATTTTTTAACAAGTTCCTCGTTTTCAACATGATAGCAGGAAATTTCGTTCTTGGCAATTAATCCTCGAATATCTTTCTCGCTTATTCGTAGATGTTCTGAAGCTTCTTTAACTGAAAGCAGCTCCCTTTCAACGGAATCTAAGTCCACCTTTGGAACATCATAATGATACCAATAGCGGTGAGGGGCAACTACGTCCTCGATTGTTTTTTCATATCTTTTTAAGACTGATTTCAAATGTTTCTTTTGTCTATACTTTCTCAATTTCCTCTTAGCGTCGAATCCATGTCTTTTGCTCGACGCTGTGAGAAATCCATTTTTTATCGTTTGTAGAAACCCGTTCTTTCGTTTCCTGTTTTCAAGCTCATTCCTTTTTTTAATTGATTTCACAATGCTGCTGGCATACGCTTGTTCAGTCTCCCCTAATTTTCTCTCATATTCCTGATGGATGTGCTTCAATTCCTCTTGAAGCTTAGGGCAGCTTCTTGGAGAAAAGACAGACTTTGCAATTAGCCAACTAGCTTTCAATGCGAAATTAACATCGACATAAGGTTTTCCCCACGCTCGATAAAACCAAGATGACAAGCCAGGGCCAGGCATAGCTGCAATTTCGAGTGTTGCTTCTTTTCCTTCGATTTTGTTTGATAAAATATCTGCAAGTTCTAGATATCCGTCTCTCCTATCTGGACGATTATAGAAGGCTTTTTCCGCGAGATTATGGAGATTATCTGTGAAATGTGCTTCATCCATCTGTTCTTCCCAACGAGTGTGGTGCCTAGAGCGTGTTGAGAGTGATACATAGGAGTCTTGAACGTAATGAAGTGCCACCCCCAAATGAAAACAAGCCATGCTCAAATCGTATTTGAGAAAGAATCCTCTGGCTTTCATGATGTGCTTTTTTCTCTCTTTTTCCTTTCCATGGTGGTGTGGGAAGTCTTTCCATTTATCTGGTGCTATAATTCCCTCTCTCAAGCGGGCAGCTTCAGAGCTAGGCTTTGGGATTCTAAGCTTGTATAGAATTTCGTTGGCTATGCGAATATGAGTTCGCCAGAGCATTTAGACTTGGTTATTGCAGTTTTGTTATATAAAACACTACGCGCCTTTTTTGTGTAAAAAAGTTTAGACATGTTGGAACCACACACAAGAAGTATAGAGAAAAAAAGGTAGTTTTGTTTTATGGCGCACGCGTTTACTAACAATTCATAAAGACTATTTACAACTTTTACATCAGTAAAAGCGGTCGTACGATATGCAAGCAAAGGTATTCTTTGCCATTTACATGATCGCCATGGTAATAGGGGCTGGTGTCTGTCTATATATTAGCGCCTATACAAGAGAGTCGCTAACATTTGTTTACTGTGAGTTTCATGAGTTAACTAATGATTATAGAATTATTGGATGCTCTGTCCAAAACTTGGGAAATACAATTATGGAGATTGTGGATCTGAGGGTAAACTCTGTTTCAACTGTCCCTCCTAATTATGGCAGTGTCGATGTTGTTTTTGCTGGAGAAACTGCCAGTCTAGGGTTTGAGTATAATTGGTCTACAGGACTTGAGTATACAATAACACTTGTAACGGCGAGAGGGAATAGGTTTTCACATACTGAAATAGCAGTTTCCTCTGAAACTCTTCTAGAGATAGAAAGTGTAAGTTGGAACTCTGAAGCTAATACTACCAGCATAGTTGTAAGAAATACGGGTGTGCGAACACATGAGATTACAGGACTTTTAATATTCAAACAACCTAATTGGATATTACCCCTTACAGATTACACAGATCTTGATGGTGGAAAATCTCTACCGATTAATCAGACAATAACAGTTACCCTCAACTGGCCAAACGCATTTGCCTCTTCATGGAAAAATGGAGAGACATACAGATTTTATATAGGTGCAGAAACTGGTGGAAGTAAAAAGTTCAATAGTACCGCGCCATTCTAGGAGTCACATGCTCGACAAATAGAGAATGAGAAATCTTGCGCACACGGCATTTCTGAAGAATGCTAAAAAGCCTTTAACTTCACTTCAGAAAAGCTTTCTAGAATAAATATCTGTTTCACTCAACTCCCTCTGTGCTTCATCATGATTAACTTGGAGAAAGTAGATAACAGAAATTAGAGTTCCGATGTCAGGAGACATCTCCACTTAGTCGTGGGTTCAAATCCCACCCCGAACCCAAACACAACTGAACCTTTTTTCTGTTTCGCGTGCGTCTATAATGATGCATGCGCAGTGATGGATGGGTTTACTGGACAGAATAGTGAGGAATGAAGTGT
>JAOUPJ010000120.1 GCA_029879945.1 Gammaproteobacteria bacterium | reverse complement strand
ACCCCCTGGTAGATGGGCAGGGTAACTTCGGTTCGGTAGATGGGGATTCGCCAGCTGCCATGCGATATACCGAAGTGCGTATGTCCAAAATTGCCCATGAGCTCCTGAAGGACATCGACAAAGAGACCGTTGATTTTGCGCTTAACTACGATGAATCGGAGCAGGAGCCGACGCTGCTGCCAGCCGCTTTTCCAAATCTTTTGGTTAATGGCTCGTCAGGGATCGCAGTGGGTATCGCCACTAACATCCCGCCACATAATCTGGTAGAGGTGATTAACGGCTGTCTTGCGGTGATGGATAGGCCAGACATTTCAGCTATAGACTTGCTGGCTATTATTCCTGGCCCCGATTTTCCGACTGCAGGGATTATTAACGGTGCGAGAGGTATTGCTGAGGCCTACGCAACAGGCAAGGGCCGCATCTATGTGCGAGCGCGTGCCAATATCGAACGAGACGAGAACAGCGGCAAAGA
The DNA here is from genome assembly GCA_029879945.1 of Gammaproteobacteria bacterium. Lineage (GTDB taxonomy): Bacteria > Pseudomonadota > Gammaproteobacteria > S012-40 > S012-40 > JAOUPJ01. Next base: position 9,508 of record JAOUPJ010000120.1, on the reverse strand, counting down.
GAAAATTATCGTTACCGAATTGCCTTACCAGGTAAACAAGGCAAGGTTGCTGGAAAAAATCGCTGAGCTAGTCAAAGAAAAACGCCTGGAAGGGATTAGTGAACTGCGCGACGAGTCTGACAAAGACGGCTTGCGCATGGTCATCGAGATTAAAAAGTCTGAAGCGGCAGACGTGATCCTCAATAATCTCTACCAGCATACCCAGATGCAGAATGTGTTTGGTATCAATATGGTCGCTCTGCTGGATGGTCAACCCAAGTTGTTGGGTCTGCGCACTATGTTGGAAGCATTCATACGCCACCGACGTGAAATTGTAACGCGAAGAACTATTTTTGATTTGCGCAAGGCAAGAGATCGAGCCCACATTTTAGAGGGCCTGGCCGTTGCACTCAGCAATATCGATCCTATCATTGCCCTGATCAAGGCATCGCCCACGCCGACAGAGGCCAAAGTCGCTTTGGTCAGTAAGGTATGGGAACCCGGCGTCGTGAACCAGATGCTGGAACGTGCAGGTGCCCAGCTTTCCAAACCCGAAGATTTGCCGCCCGATGTGGGCTTACTGGAGGGCGGGTATCGCCTTTCTGAGACACAGGCCCAAGCCATACTGGAAATGCGTCTGCACCGTTTAACTGGGCTTGAACAAGATAAAATCATCAAGGAATACAAAGAAATACTTGATCTTATTGAGTACTTGCTTTCGATTCTCAGTGATCCGGAAAAACTCAAGCAAGTCATACGAGACGAGCTGGTCGCCATTCGGGACGAGTACGGTGATGCGCGTCGCACAGAGATTGTCAGCCATCATGAAGACCTGCGCGTTGAAGACCTGATCGAAGAAGAGCAGATGGTCGTTACTCTCTCGCACTTGGGTTACGCCAAGGCTCAGCCTCTGGACGCCTACAGTGCGCAGAAGCGGGGCGGGCGAGGCAAAACCGCAGCCACAGTGCGTGACGATGACTTCATCGATAAGCTTTTCATTGCCAATACCCACGACACCATTCTTTGCTTCTCCAGTCGCGGTAAGGTCTATTGGTTGAAGGTCTATGAGATTCCGCAAGCCGGTCGTACTGCGCGCGGAAAACCTTTTGCGAATTTATTGCCGCTGGAGCCCGATGAGCGCATCAATGCAATCCTGCCAATACCTGAATTCGATAATTCACACTTTGTGGTGATGGCAACTAGCGGCGGCACGGTGAAGAAGACTTCCCTGGAAGATTTTTCGCGTCCCCGCGCCTCAGGCATTATTGCGATAGATTTACGAGACGATCAGTTGGTGGGCGTTGATATCACCGATGGCACACAAGACATTATGTTGTTTACCAGTGCGGGCAAGGCCATACGGTTCAATGAGGACCAGGTCCGTGCCATGGGTCGAACCGCAGCAGGCGTGCGTGGCGTAAAACTGGCTGAAGACCAAAAGGTGATTTCATTGATGATCGTTGAAGACGGCATGGTGCTTACGGCCACTGAAAACGGATTTGGTAAACGCACCCCCATTGAAGATTACCCGGCTCACGGACGAGGCGGTCAAGGCGTGATTTCGATTCAGACCACCGAACGAAACGGGGCCGTGGTGGCTGCCGTGCTGGTGAAAGACGGCGAAGAAGTCATGCTCATCAGTGATGGCGGAACGCTTGTGCGCACCAAGTGCGACGAGATTTCAGTGGTTGGGCGAAACACACAAGGTGTGCGTCTGATCAATCTGGGTGAAGGCGAAAAGCTTGTCGGCATGGAAGCGATTTGTGATCTGGAAGAAGATGAAGGCGAAGATTAATTTTTTATTGTGGAGTTAGTGAATGCGAGTATTTAATTTTAGTGCCGGCCCTGCAATGATTCCTGAAGAGGTGCTGCTTCAGGCACGCGAGGAAATGACCGATTGGCGCGGCAGCGGAATGTCGGTAATGGAAATGAGTCATCGCGGCAAAGAGTTCATGAGCATCGCCGAAGAAGCAGAAAAAGATCTGCGCGATCTCATGTCCATCCCAGATAACTATAAAGTGCTTTTCCTACAAGGGGGTGCGAGCACCCAGTTTGCCATGGTGCCACTGAATCTAGCGAACAAGAACAGTACAATTGACTACATTAACACAGGTAGCTGGTCTAAAAAGGCAATTTCCGAAGCCAAGCGATGGTGTAAAGTGAATGTTGCAGCCAGCTCTGAAAGCAGTAACTTCACAACGATCCCGGCCATGGATCAGTGGAATCTCACCAAGGACGCGGCATTCGTCCATTACACACCAAACGAAACCATCGGCGGCGTGGAATTTAATTGGGTTCCAGAGGTGGGAGACGTGCCGCTGGTTGCTGACATGTCTTCAAATATCCTGTCTCGTCCTATCGACGTTTCCCAATACGGGATCATTTATGCGGGCGCACAAAAGAATATTGGTCCTTCTGGTCTGACGGTCGCGATTATAAGAGAAGACCTGATAGGCAAGGCCGATAGTAGCATTCCTGTGATCATGGATTACAAGATCCACATGGAAGCCGATTCCATGTATAACACACCGCCCACTTATGCCTGGTACATCGCCGGGCTCGTCTTCAAATGGCTAAAAGATAAAGGCGGATTAGCCGGCATGGCCGAAATTAACCGACGTAAAGCAGAAAAACTTTATGCTGCTATCGATGACAGTGATTTTTATGCAAACCCCGTCGACGTGCCATGTCGTTCACGTATGAATGTGCCCTTTACCTTGGCTGATGCGGAATTGGATTCGGTGTTTTTAGCTGGTGCAAAAGAAGCGGGACTGGTCACCTTAAAGGGCCATCGCTCTGTAGGCGGTATGCGTGCTTCAATCTATAACGCCATGCCCGAAGCCGGCATCGAGGCTCTCGTACAATTTATGGCGGAATTTGAAAGAACACACGGATAAGAAAGACCTTGGGGAGAAATCATGTACAAAGTGCTAACGCTCAATAATATTTCAGTAGTCGGTCTTGAGCGTCTACCTAGAAATACATATGAAGTCGCATCGGAGATTATGAATCCCGATGCGATCATGTTACGTTCATTCAATATGCACGATATGAACGTACCTGCCAGCCTGAAATGCGTAGGTCGTGCCGGGGCGGGGGTGAACAATATCCCTGTTTCCAAAATGACTCAACTGGGCATTCCTGTGTTCAATGCACCGGGCGCTAACGCCAATGCGGTAAAAGAATTGGCGATTGCGGGTATGCTTTTGGCCAGCCGTAATATCTGCCAGGCCTGGGAATTCACAAAGAATCTGAATGAAAGCGATGCCGAGCTCAATACTCAAGTGGAAAAGGGCAAGAAGCAGTTTGCCGGATTTGAGCTGACCGGTCGCACACTGGGCGTTATTGGTCTTGGCGCTATCGGACGAGCCCTGGCGAATACCGCATTGGAATTGGGTATGAAGGTGGTGGGATTTGATCCCGGCATCACTGTACATGGTGCATGGCAGCTTTCATCCGACGTGGAAAGCGCGGCCAGTGTGGATGATCTGTTATCACGCGTGGATTTTGTCTCTTTCCATGTGCCGCTACTGGATTCCACCAAAGACATGATTAATGCAGATCGCATTAAGCTCATGAAAAAGGGGGCCACCATTTTGAATTTTGCGAGAGGTGGCATCGTAAGCGAGGATGCCGTTCTTGCTGGACTCGATAGCGGCAAGCTGAATGCTTACGTATGTGACTTCCCCAGCAATAAGATCAAAAACCACAGCAAGGTCATTTCCCTTCCTCATTTGGGTGCTTCAACGGAAGAAGCCGAAGACAATTGCGCGGTAATGGTTGCCGATCAGCTTAAAGACTATTTGGAAAACGGAAATATTAAAAATTCCGTCAACTTTCCTGATGTAAAAATGCCACGCGCGGACTCCTGCGCTCGTCTCACCGTGGTGAATATGAATGTGCCGAATATGGTAGGGCAGATCACGACTCATCTGGCCAACGCCAACCTCAATATTGTGGATTTGATTAACAAGTCCAAAGGAGAGGTGGCCTATACCATGATAGACGTGGATGGTGACGTTCCCAAAAGTGTTACTGAATCGATTGCTTCTATCCAAGGCGTGTTGGCAGTGCGTTCCATCTAGCTTATGAGTTCAGATCAAGAAAAACTTTCAGTCATACGCGACAAGATCGATAAGATCGACGTGCAGCTTCAAGAGCTGATCAGTGAGCGCGCCCAGTGTGCGATGGAAGTAGCGGAAATCAAAGTAGCTGCGGGCGACACCAACTTCTATAAGCCAGAGCGGGAAGCACAAATTCTGCGCGCCATTAAAGAGCGCAATACAGGGCCATTGAATGGGAATGATATGGCGCGCCTGTTTCGTGAAATCATTTCAGCGTGTCTGGCCCTGGAACAACCCATGAAGATTGCCTTCCTGGGTCCGGAAGGAACCTATACACAAAGTGCTGCCTTCAAACACTTTGGTCATGCCGTGACAGGAGCACCTCTGGCGGCCATCGACGAAGTGTTTCGTGAAGTGGAAGCGGGCTCCGCAGACTATGGTGTGGTTCCCATTGAGAACTCGACAGAGGGCATGGTCAACCAAACGCTGGACATGTTCGCACGTAGTCCGCTAACGATTTGCGGCGAAGTGGAGCTGAGAATTCACCATCAATTATTGAGCAAAAACAAAGCGATAAAAGATATTTCTAAAGTATTCTCTCATCAACAAACCTTCGCTCAATGCCGTGAATGGCTGGGCTTAAACCTGGCCGGTGTCGAGCATTTTGTGGTGAGTTCCAATTCCGAAGCGGCACGCCTGGCAGCGGAGACAAAAAACAGTGCGGCCATTGCGGGCGAAGTAGCGGCTGAGATTTACGGACTCAATATTCTGGAAAAAAACATCGAAGACGAGCCGGATAATACCACTCGATTTTTAGTCGTCGGCAAGCAAAATCCACTGCCTAGCGGGAGTGATAAAACTTCGTTAATTATTTACGGAAATAATAAACCCGGCTCATTGTATTCCATACTCGAACCACTCTCAAAAAATGGCGTGAGTATGTCTCGCATTGAATCGCGCCCTTCACGTAAGGGAACGTGGGACTACATATTTTTTATTGATCTGGATGGGCACCATCAGGACGATAAGGTAGCCAAGGCATTACAAGAAATGAAGGACAATGCAATCAGCATAAAACTACTCGGGTCCTACCCAAAGGCGTTGAACTAAAATGGCGAACGAAACCTATCAAGCACTCATTAATCTGGCGGCTCCCGGCGTGCAGTCACTACGTCCCTACGTAGGCGGCATGCCCCTGGAAGAACTGGAAAGAAAATACGGCGTAACGAATGCGGTAAAACTGGCATCCAATGAAAATCCCTTGGGGCCCAGTCCTAACGCCATATCAGCCATGAAAGACGTGATGGGTGATTTGGGGCTTTATCCCGATGGAAACGGTTTTTATCTCAAGCAACGTCTGGCGGATTTACATAATGTAGACATGTCTCAGATTACGCTGGGAAACGGTTCGAATGACATCCTGGAACTGGTGGCCCGCAGCTTTTTAACAGAAAATACTGATGCCATCTATTCTCAATATGCGTTTCTGGTGTATGCGCTGGCGGTTAAGGCCGTCAATGCAAATGCCATTGTTGTTCCCGCACGAGATTGGGGCCACGATCTGGATGCCATGCTAAATGCAGTCACGGATTCAACGCGCGTGGTGTTTCTGGCAAATCCCAATAATCCTACAGGCACCTGCTTGCCAGCCAGCGCGATAGAATCATTTGTAAGCGCCGTTTCCGATGACGTGATTGTGGTTGTAGATGAAGCCTATCATGAATATGTAGAAATGCCCGGTTATGAGAGCGCCATGGATCTGGTGGAGCACCACCCAAATCTCGTCGTCACGCGCACCTTTTCCAAAGCCTATGGTCTGGCGGGTCTGCGTATCGGTTATGGCGTTTCACACCCGGCAGTAAGTAATGTCTTGAATCGTGTGAGACAACCCTTTAACGTAAATTCACTGGCCTTGGCCGCTGCTGATGCGGCACTACAGGATCAAGATCACATCAATAAATCCGTCGAACTGAATCGTACCGGAATGCAATTTCTGTGTGAGCAGTTTTCAGAAATGGGGATTAAATACATTCCCAGTTCCGGAAATTTTGTATGTGTAGAGCTCGGTGCACGAGCCGCAGAAATAAACGAGGAATTGCTAAAACGCGGCGTGATTGTAAGGCCCGTAGACAACTATGGCATGCCACATCACCTTCGAATCACCATCGGAAATAACGAACAAAATACTCGATTTATTAATTCGTTAAAAGAAATTATTTAAGTAAATTCTAGCATGAGTTTCCTCTTTGAACGCGTCACTATCATTGGAGTTGGCCTCATCGGAGGCTCTCTGGCCAGAGCCTTGAAAAAGGCGGGTGTGGCAGGGGAAATTGTCGGTGTCGGTCGCAATGGTGACGAGCTTAAACTAGCCGTTGAATTGGGTGTGATTGATAGCTTCAATCAGGATGCCGCCCTGGCATGCGCGAATGCGGACTGTGTTGTCTTGGCCACTCCGCTTGGCGTGATGAAAGAAGTTCTTCAACAAATTAAAAACTCAGTCAGTGAAACAGCCGTGCTGACCGATGTGGGCAGCGCGAAGCGTTCCGTGATAAACGATGTACTGGACGTGTTTGGAGTAGCTCCCCCGGGATTTGTTCCCGCTCACCCGATAGCAGGCACTGAAAAGAGCGGCGTCAGCGCCTCGTTCGATACGCTCTTTAAAAATCGGTGCAGCATCATCACTCCCACAGAACACTCAGCCCCCTGGGCCGTTGAGAAAACAAAAAAAATGTGGGAAACGACAGGGGCAAGAACAGTCATCATGGATGCACAGCACCACGATGAAGTGCTTGCAGCAACCAGTCACCTCCCGCACTTGTTGGCGTATTTGCTAGTGGATACCTTAGCAAAGATGCAGGAACATCAAGAGATTTTTGAGTTTGCAGCGGGGGGATTCCGCGATTTTACTCGCATTGCCTCCAGTGATCCGAAAATGTGGCGCGATATCTGTGTCGCCAATCGCGATGGCATATTGAACGTGCTTGCTAAATTCGAGAAAGAACTGGCCGATGCGCGTTACTTGTTGGAGAACATGGACGGCGAAGGACTTACAAGGGTGTTTAAACGCGCACAGGAAGCACGTCAGACACATATCATTGGATAACAGAGAATGAGCAAAGACATTACGTATCAGCTAGAAGCCGGTGGCCACATCCAGGGAACGTTAACTATTCCTGGTGATAAATCCATTTCTCATCGTTCCATCATGTTTGGTTCCCTGGCAGAGGGCACCACGCAGGTCCATGGCTTTCTGGAAGGGGAAGACAGTTTGGCCACCTTACGCGCCTTTCGACAAATGGGTGTCAAGATTGAAGGCCCAAACAAGGGTGAAGTGACTATCCAGGGTGTAGGCATGCATGGACTTAAAGGTTCGGATCAAGCCTTGGATCTGGGAAACTCGGGCACGTCTATACGCTTAATGAGTGGATTATTGGCAGGCCAGTCTTTCGATTCCGTGTTAATTGGAGACGAGTCCCTCAGTAAACGCCCCATGAAGCGCGTTACCCAACCCTTGGCGAGCATGGGTGCGCGTATTGAAACCACGGAAAAGGGCACTGCGCCCTTAACGGTTCGTGGCAATACGCCCTTAAAAGGCATTCAATACGACATGCCCATGGCCAGCGCACAGGTCAAGTCCTGCCTATTGCTGGCTGGGCTCTATGCCGAAGGGGAAACCTCAGTCACGGAGCCGGGCATTACGCGCGATCACACCGAACGCATGCTGGAGGCCTTTGGCTGGCCGGTCAAAACAGAGGGCAACAAGATCTCTGTAACAGGAGGCGGCTCATTGAAGGCAATCGACCTCACGGTGCCAGCCGATATCTCCTCTGCGGCATTTTTCATGGTCGGCGCAGCGATATCGAGTAATAGCGAGGTGCGTTTGACTCAAGTCGGCATTAATCCCACACGCACGGGTGTTATCGATATTCTTAAACTCATGGGCGCAAAAATTACACTGGAAAACCAGCAGGAGTTGGGTAAGGAGCCAGTCGCGGATATCGTCATCAAGTCATCCCAACTCAAAGGCATCGATATACCAGAAGAACTGGTTCCACTGGCAATAGACGAATTCCCGGCGATCTTTATCGCTGCTGCCTGTGCAGAAGGCACCACCATTTTGACAGGGGCAGAAGAACTGCGCGTAAAAGAAAGCGACCGTATTCAGGCCATGGCTGATGGTCTGATTGTTCTGGGGGTGGATGCTACACCCACCACGGACGGCATACGAATTCAGGGTAAGGGCGGCTTTACTTCAGGCACAATAGATAGCTACGGCGATCATCGTATCGCCATGTCATTTGCCATGGCCTCTATACGCGCCTCCGGCCCCATCGTAATAAAAGACTGTGAGAACGTGAACACCTCGTTTCCCAATTTTGTCGGACTGGCCAAAAACGCCGGTTTACGTATTGAACAGATCGGATAGCCCTAGTAGGCTAGATGCTGAACTCACAAGGTAGATAATTATGCATTCTTCGATTCCAGTCATCACCATAGACGGACCGGGCGGTTCAGGCAAGGGCACCGTAGGCTGGCGTCTGGCCAATCAATTGAAGTGGAATTTTCTGGACAGCGGGGCGCTGTATCGCCTCCTCGCATTGGCCGCCATGGAACGTGGAATTGATCTAAAGGCCGAGTCCGAATTGGTGTCACTGGCCAATACGATCGATATGCAGTTCGAACAATGTGCTGATAGTGCGACGCAATACCGGGTAATTTTAGATGGCAAGGACGTAACCGGTCAGATTCGCACTGAGACATGCGGGGGGGCAGCATCAAAAGTAGCAAGTTTACAAGGAGTTAGGGCCGCCCTTATCGATAAGCAACGCTCTTTTCGACAGGCCCCGGGGCTGGTCTCAGACGGCCGGGACATGGGGACAGTGATCTTTCCCGACGCCATATTAAAGGTATTCCTTACCGCTTCTGCGGAAGAAAGGGCGAAAAGGCGCTACAAACAGTTGAAGGATAAGGACGCAAGTGCTAATCTTAGCGCAATTTTGGCCGATATCCAGGCACGAGACGTGCGTGACTCGACACGCAAGGTCTCCCCACTTGTTCCCGCTGAAGATGCTGTTGTGCTAGACACGACTCAATTGAGCGTAAACGGTGTGGAAGAACGCTTGTTGATGCTGGTACAAGAGACACTCCAGAAACATGCATTGGCGACATCGTAGCGATACGTTGTCGTTTTGTTTATTGGGCTTAATTTAACATACAACCAAGGTTATTACTCTAATGGGTGAAAGTTTCGCGGAATTATTAGAGCAAAGTTTTAATAGTGAGAGCATGCGTCCCGGCTCTATCGTTACAGGCACAGTCGTAGGCATAGATGATAAATTCGTTATCGTTAACGCTGGCTTAAAATCTGAGGGCGTAATCCCCATAGAGCAGTTTTTCAACGACGATGGCAATTTGGAAGTCACTCTCGGTGATGAGGTAGACGTTGCCCTGGATACTATGGAAGA
>JAOUPJ010000119.1 GCA_029879945.1 Gammaproteobacteria bacterium | reverse complement strand
GTCAATACAATCTTGGACCTCGTAAAACGATTTAAACTGAGTGAAGCGGACACAATTTTCGGAATTTCCTCCCTGAGTTTTGATTTAAGTGTATTTGACATTTTTGGGGCATTTGCATCGGGCTCGACTCTGGTTCTACCAGAACAACATGAACTAAAGGACCCTAAGGAGTGGTTAGGTCTCTTAACACGGCATGATGTAACTCTATGGAACTCGGCTCCCGCCTTAATGCAGATGTTTGTAGAGTATTTAGATGCCATTGACACTAGTTTGCCACCAAGCTTAAGGACTGTGATGCTCAGTGGAGATTGGGTCCCTATTTGGTTAGCGCAACGCATAAAACAGCATTCGACTAAGTGCGAATTGATTAGTTTAGGCGGGGCTACCGAAGCATCAATCTGGTCCAACTACCATGTTGTAGAGCAGATTGAAAAAAGTTGGAGAAGTATCCCCTACGGTTTACCACTCAATAATCAGAGATTTTATATTTTAGACTCAGCGTTGAATCGCCGCCCACTTTTGGTTGAAGGCGATTTGTATATAAGCGGTATGGGCTTAGCTCAGGGATATTGGAACCGAAAGGAAATTACCGATAAGGCCTTTTTTACTCATCCTGAGCTTGGAGAGCGGCTTTATAAAACCGGTGACAAGGGCCGGTATATGTTGAACGGTGAGATTGAATTTCTTGGACGTGAAGACGGACAAATTAAACTGCAAGGATATCGTGTAGAACTTGGAGAGATAGAAAGCGCATTGCAACGTTATCCGAATGTTACTCATGCGGTAGTGATTGTTGCTGGCACAAGTAAAGAAACACAATACTTAGTCGCATATATTGCAACCCTTGATAAAACAGTAGATGAGCGAAAGATTAAGAGCTTCGCTGCAAAATCTCTTCCTGAATATATGGTTCCTGAATATGTCACTATATTAGAGAGATTTCCAATTACATCAAACGGCAAAGTCGATAGAAAGAAGTTACCTAAAGTTGATACTAAGAGTAAAACTGAAGGGCCTCAATCGTTGCCCCTTTCAAGTAGTGAGGTATTGCTCGAACAAATTTGGTGGGATGTTCTAGATATACATCACCGAATACCAAAGAATCTTAGCTTTTTTGATTGTGGTGGAAGTTCATTTCTTGCGGTTAGACTTGTAGCGACAATCAAAAAGAAATTTGGCGTTGAATTGCCAATAGCCAAGTTACTGCAAGTTAATACGATTGAAGAATTAGCACAATACATCGACCAACAACACAATTCTAGTACTAAAAATCGCGCTACATCCATCGTAGAGTTCTCTAAAGTAGATGGTTCTATTCCTCTAGTACTAATACATCCTGTTGGGGGTGGAGTGCTTTGTTATTCTGAGATTGCACGGAAACTAAGACCCTTAGGCCAAACAATTATTGGTCTGCAATCACTTGGTGTGTTTGATCCTGACGCTGATTTGAGTATTGAAGAAATTGCGAGAAACTATAGCAAAGAAATACTTTCTTTTGGCGTAAGTGATTGCGTCGACCTGGGGGGATGGTCTATGGGCGGAGTTCTTGCCGCAGAGTTGGCGCGACAACTAGGTGATGAAGGTGTACGCACGAGAAACTTGTTGTTTATTGACTCACCGTTGCCCATACGGCGAGAGGCACCAAGCAGCAACGATAGCTTGCAATGGTTTTTTAGGGATTCGTGTGGTGGGAAAATTGTCGATCGCGAAAAAACGGAAACTGGAGAAGATACAACTGACTACAGTGCTGATAAACTGCTAAACGCGTATGTATCTCAGGGTCTCCTACCTGCAGAGACTCAATGGTCGCAGTTGGAACCCTATTACCTTTCATTTTGTCAGAACCTAAAGGCTTTAAGTGCTCACGAGGCCAAACCGGTTATTGCAGAGCATTGTATTTCAATCAAGGCGTCAATTCTTCCCGGTGGGATATACAGTAGCCATCCCTATCTGAATAATGTGAGCTGGGGCTGGGATAGCGTAATTGAATGCGATCTTGATTCACACATAGTAACTGGCGACCACTATTCGATTATGGTGCAAGACCAGAGTGATTCATTATCTCGACTGATTCTTAAATTGCTAGCTACAGAAGAAAACATGGAGTTGGCATGAAAGCTGGCATAGATCAATATATTCTCCAACACGACCTAGGACTAGGTGCCATAGAGGAACTAGAAGGATACCTGTCGCCCCGTGAATTGAGTCGTGCCCGATCACTACGGTATTCTGACGATCGCTTAGACTATGTATGCTCCATATTGTGTCTGCGTGTAATAGTTGGCAGAGTATTGGGGGTAGAACCCCAAAATCTAAATATTGTAAGTTCAGCTACAGGTCGCCCATTGATAGAGAATGAAACGGACACTCTACACTTTAGTTTGTCTCGCGGTAAAGGAACAACCGCTATCGCGATTTCCCAGGATATGGACATTGGCATTGATATTGAGAGGCTTAGCCTATGTTGCGGGCTCTCTAATTACTTGGATTACTTCCTCTCCAATGAAGAGAAATGTCATTTCGTAACTGTTCCCCCCTTACTAAGAGACGGTTATTTGTGCAAAATATGGACTACCAAAGAGGCGGCTTTAAAGCTGCTCGGTTTAGGCTTGCAGTTAGATCCAAAAAATGTCGTAGTCGATCTATCCTCATTAAATCGAGGAGGCATACAACAGATTACTATAGGGGATACCATCACCTATCTGAGCAATATGCAAATAGATGATTACAGTATTTCATTGGCAACTCCAAAACCCGCACAGGTGAAAACAACTTACTTGACTGCAAGCTCTTTGGTGGAAATGGTTAGTTCCCAGTTTTACCCACAATGTGGAAATATTTGCGTAGAAGGAGCTAGTCGTGAATTGTGTGCCTAATCGCAGCGATGTGAGAGCGAAAAACGTTGTGGCAACTTCTCAGCCATTGGCTGCACAGGCCGGTCTTCAGGCGATTAAGGCTGGTGGTAATGCAATTGACGCGGCTATCGCAGCCGCCGCTACTTTAGTGGTGGTTGAGCCCACTGGAAATGGTTTAGGCAGTGATGCATTCGCTATAGTTCACCATAAGGGAGAGCTACTTGGTTGGAATGGTTCAGGGAAATCACCTCGGGCATGGCAATATGATAGTTACTCGAAATATGAACAAATGCCAATTAACGGATGGGAGGCAGTAACGATTCCCGGAGCCGTTAGACTTTGGAAAGACTTGTCTACCCACTATGGTAAGTTAGATTTTCAGGACCTACTTAAAACCGCGATCAGCTACGCCGAAAATGGTTTCTTAGTGAGTGATAAAATATCGCAGGCATGGTCGGAATCACACAAGCGGTTTTCCGAATATCACGAGATTTCTCGCGTTTTTTTTCCCAACGGGCGCGCCCCTAGGCCAGGAGAGTTATTTCGAAATCCTGATCTGGCAAACAGCCTAAAAGATATTTCTTCCACAAACACTGACAGTTTTTATTCAGGCGAACTGGCTAGAAAAATAGTGTCACATGCAAAAAGTGACGGTGCTTATATAGACGCAAGTGATTTGAGTGATCACAGTTCACTTCAAGTCAAACCACTCGGTATCAAATTTAGAGACGTAGAGCTATTTGAGTTACCTCCCAACGGGCAGGGAATTGCGGCATTGATCGCTATGGGCATACTCGAGCAAATCGAAGATTTTCCTAAACTGAATTCCCTGCAAAGCATCCATTTACAGATCGAGGCTATGAAATTAGGGTTTAGCGCTGTCGATCAATATCTTGCAGACCCAGAATATATGAATATTGAGATTAATTCTCTGCTTGAATCGAGTGTTTTGAAAAAACATGCAAGGCGTATTTCTTATGAAAAATGTCAAGATATCTCGTACGACATTCCGGTTGGAAAAGGAACCGTCTATCTAAGCACCGCTGATGAGCAGGGGAATATGGTGTCATTCATTCAGTCTAACTATATGGGATTTGGCTCAGGTATCGTGATTCCTGAAACGGGCATCAGTATGCAAAATAGAGGATGTGGTTTTAGTCTCAAAAAAGGCCATCCAAACCAGGTTGATGGTGGCAAACGACCACGGCATACAATACTTCCCGCCTTTGCAAAAAAGGAGGGTAAACCTTTTCTCAGTTTTGGTGTAATGGGTGGGCGAATGCAACCACAGGGCCATGTTCAAGTGCTACTACGTATTGTGGAATACAAGCAATCTCCTCAAGAGGCTTTAGATGCGCCACGCTGGTGTGTTCTGGAGGATGGGCGAGTGGCACTGGAAGGCGGATTTTCCAATGCTCACGTGGAGGGACTAACAGCCCTGGGACACAAATTGGTTCTGGACCAACCGACCAGCCTCTTCGGAGGTGGGCAGGTGGTGATGAAACACGGTGATGGCTATGTAGCAGGGTCTGATTCCAGAAAAGACGGTTGTGCACTTGGTTGTTAGAAATGAGAAAAATATTATGAATTACACTAATCATTCACTCTATGAACAAATAAATCGGCAAGCGAATTCGAATAACAAGCATTTGGCAATTAGATCGGTTACAGGAAAGGGAGCGAGCTATGGGCAGTTGATTCAACAGATTGATCAACTGGGCCGCCAATTGAGTCGTTTGGGCGTAAAAAGTGATGACCGTATCGCGCTAGTCATACCCAATGGGCCGGAAATGGCGATTGCACTTATGGCCGTTTCTTCCTTTGCGATAAGCGCTCCATTGAATCCCAGATACAAGGCAGCAGAGTTCGAGTTTTACCTGGGAGATATCAATGCACGCGCAGTTATAACACTGAAAGGTATGGCTAATGAAGTGCGCTCGGTCGCTAAGAATTTGAATATCACGGTATGGGAGCTTTCAGATTTTGGTCCGCACGATGGATTTGAGTTAGTGTTGAATGACAATACCAACTCTAACGGTTCAGAGCTTTTGCGACCCACACAGAATGATCAGCTTGCGTTGCTTTTGCATACATCAGGAACTACATCTCGTCCGAAAATTGTACCATTGTCACAAAAGAATATTTGCGCTTCTGCGTCACACATTATTACGGCTCTTCAACTAACGAGTCGTGACTCTTGTTTGAATGTTATGCCCTTGTTTCATATTCATGGATTTATGGCAGCACTGGTATCCACCTTGGTTTCAGGCGGAACTGTCATTTGTTCACCTGGACTCAATGAGAACCCGCTATTTATCGCCAAATTTTTTCCAACACTAGAGCAGTTTAAACCCACATGGTATACAGCTGTTCCAACGATGCACCAAGCAATTTTATTGCAAGCAGATAGACACCCCGAAATTGCATCAAACAATAGCTTGAGATTGATTCGAAGCTCATCGGCCTCATTGGCCCCCTCTGTTATGAAATCACTAGAATCGAAGCTGGGTTCTGTCGTAGTTGAATCATATGGTATGACTGAGGCCGCTCATCAAATGGCTAGCAATCCACTCACTCCGGGCGCACAGAAACCGGGTAGTGTTGGAATTCCAAGTGGGCCAGAGATTAGTATTATGAACGAGTTGGGTGAAGCTGTTAAATTCGGTGAAGCAGGGGAGATCTGTATACGTGGTCCAAACATCATTTCGGCTTACGAAGCAAATCCAACAGCTAACATGACCAGCTTTTTTTCGGACTGGTTTCGCACCGGCGATCAAGGTCGCTTTGATGAGGATGGCTATTTGTATATTACTGGCCGATTAAAAGAGTTGATCAACCGCGGAGGCGAAAAAATTTCGCCTCGAGAGATCGACGAGATTTTACTGGCACATCCATCAGTGGCACAAGCAGTTGCCTTTGCTGCTCCACATCCCACTCTGGAGGAAGTGGTGGCCGCGGCAGTGGTCCCCCGCGATAAGAATGAATTCAGCTCGGAGGAACTTCGTAAGTTTGTCCAACAACGAATTGCTGCCTACAAAGTTCCGTCTCAAATAGTAGTTGTTGATGAAATACCCAAAGGACCGACTGGAAAGATCCAAAGGATTGGGCTCGCAGACAAGTTGCTCAATTGAGGAATATAGTATGAAAAATAATTATTCAGAGGCCTTTAGACTTAAGGTTGGTCAAGGACAAGCGGTACCACTAATAGGTGCCTACGATGTGTTTTCCGCTAGTTTAGCTGCTCGATATTACGATGGAATATTTCTCAGCGGGTTTAGTTTTGCTGCAAGTTTTTACGGTCTGCCCGATATTGGTTATATCAGTTGGTCTGATATTGTAAGTTTTACACAGCGTGTTCGAGCAATATTGCCTAATCATCATATTGTAGTGGACATGGATGATGGTTATTGTGATGTCGAAGTAGCTTGTCATGTCGCGAGGCTGCTCGAGTCTTCCGGTGCCTCTGCGATTATATTAGAAGACCAAAAACGCCCCAGACGTTGCGGACACATGGAGGGTAAACAATTATTGAAGATAGACGAGTATTTGCTGAAGCTTCAAAACGTTTTGAACTCTGTTGACAGCCTATATGTGGTTGCCAGGACCGATGCAGTTGAACACGAGGATATCATTAGAAGGGTGCACGCGATTAATGACACATCTGCTGACGCGATTTTAGTGGACGGGATTCGCAACATCGAAATTCTGAAAGAAGTTAGAAAAATTACAACAAAGCCACTTGTTTTTAATCAAATTTATGGCGGGAAGTCACCGAGGCTTTCCTTGAGTGAGTTAACAGATCTTGGTGTCTCGATCGTAAACTATAGTACCCCATGCATATCATCTGCCCAATCTGCTATAAGTTCAACTTTAGAAAAGCTCCGAAATGACGACGGTTTGCTTTCACCTGAACTTGCGCCGGGAGTCACTTTAAGTGACTGCAATGGTTTGTTAAATCAGAATGTAAAAATGAGCCGGGAGTCTTTAGTAGAGAGTTAGGTTGATGTGTGACATATATCAATATAGAAGAAGATTAGTTAAGGCCATCGACTAATCAGGTCTGTGCGGAAATTAGGGTTCTAGCCGAAAGTTTGCACGTACCGCCAACTTTTTTGAATATCTCTAGTCATATTTGCTGGATACTTGGTTTTAGTTGTCTTTAGTCGTTTCACTCACGTTCACGTTTTCAAGCTCCTCTTTTAATTCATTCCTAAACCCTTGTAATCGATGTTCCAGATTTTCTGTATCACCGTAGTCTATATAGCGGTGATAGCGTGAATGAGCTTCAGTTATTTTATGGGCATGTTTGATTGGACAGAAATACTGTTCAGTTCGCGCCGCGACATCTCTGCCATATGCAAATACGCCATTGGCATATGAACAATACACACAATGAAATCTCTCAATAACATTCAAATACGCGAGCTGTGAATGATCGTAGAGGAAGTAGTTAGACCGTTTGGCCTTTTTAATACGATAGATCGGGAAGCATATGGACTGATAGATTGTGACTGAAATATCGATTACCAGGAGCGGAATGAATAACCCGTAGATGAGGGGTGCCGTAAGATAGTTTTGGGGTTGTACTTTAGTAAACCACCGGATAATGCCAGTTCGTACTTTTTTATGGGCGTCTTGAATCTCTTTTTCAAATTTGATTCGTTTGCCGTCTATTTGATAGTAAAACTTCTCTTGTTGCTTTTTAACGGACTCCAGTAACTCGTCTTCAAGATGGTTTATTTGGGCAAGAATCTGTTTGATTTTCTCATTCACCGCACATTGTAACACACGGGGAAGAATATGTATTTGAGCTTGTCTTGAGGTTGTTTCAATAGCGGAATATACCAATTATTTGTTGTTGTAACAGATGGTTACTCAAATAAGTCCGTATCAATCTTTTGCCGATAATTATTATTATCGGTAATTGTGGATCTAAACTAATTCATGACAATAGCGTTTCAATGCTCGATCAGGCTTTTGAAAGCAGCGACATTCAATGAGGATCGCTTAAGTCGCGCTGCAAAATGTGCCCGTTTGGGATACTGGGAGTGGAATCTAATTCAAAGTAAAGCGGAATGGTCAGACAAAATGTTTGAGATGTTTGGTGTTGACAAAACCATGGATGACGTTCCATCCGTATTGGATTATATCCATCAGGATGATAAGGATCGCCTGTCAACGGCGGTACAAAATACGATTGAAACAGGCGACGAACATCGGCTCGTGTATCGAATACAACGCAAAGATGGGACCATGCGTAAAGTTATCGCCAATGGTGTTCTTATTCGGAACGAACATGGTACCCCTTCTGCCATGGTCGGTACTCTGCAAGATATTACTGATATAGATCTTGTGATTGACGCCTCTCGTGAGCTAATAACACTTGTTAAAGACGAGCTTGAACCGGCATAAAGAAACAGAAACTCTACCAAACTTGCGATAATAAACTCTGTGCGTGCCGTTTCTGGTGCCACACGAATTAGCGAAGTGAAATAAAAGAGCGGCACGCTCCATTAATTGAGGGTGCCGCTATATTAAAAAGCTCAAAAAATACTATATCTTCATTGCACAACAACCAAACTTGTAACTCCTGTTACCTCATTCAGCTTATCCAACACGCGAGAATTGATTACTAGTTCTTTTCCTAAATCACTGCTAGTGGGAACCCAATCTATCAAATACGCCCTAGCTGGACTGGTGCCCTCATATATTGTTTGCTGGTATATTTTCACGAAGTCAAAGAATCCGACTGCTCCATTGCCATCTAAATCTGCTAAAGGATTGAAATCCGGATGTGAGATTGTTTTGAACAAGTTCGCTTTCACCAAAATAATATCATCGCTATTCACTAACCCATCTTCGTTAAGATCCCCTACAAGAACGCGTCTTGATGAGTACGGAGTGGTGGCTCCTGACTTACTTATATAGTGATTTAAATAGTCCGACTCAGGATCATCTCCCCAAACTAGCAACCTGGCTCTCTCACCCACTTTGACTTCACGTTTTACCATCCCATATAGTTTAGGAGCCTGGTTGACTGTGTAGATTTGAAAAGACCGATTCTCCCTTGGGTCGTCCCACACTAACCGCCCTTTTGACAGCATAGGATTTCGCACAGGTAATGGATAGTCGGTGATTTGAGTCTCCGTACCAAGTTTCAGATCGTAGATAAAAACGTTTCCCTGACAACTTAAAGCGACCTGATCACCGTCAACACTTGGGTTTGTACAAACTTGCGTTAAAGGAAATTGATCAAACGATTCGGTCTTTAAATCGTATCGATATAGGAAAGCGCCCGAAGGAAAAATTACCGAATTCGCGTCAGCGGTGAACCCCTGCCAATCATTTGCTGACCCGGGTAGGTTTTTCCAATTTCCGGTCGCAATGTCGTAAGCTACAACAAATTTATTGAAGCTATTTGTTTGAATTAAGAATACGCCTCCGTTAGACATTTCAATAGTCAATTTTTGAAAGAAGTAATCAGGAGTGGCGCCACCAATGAATTTGCTTTCTTTCGTAACTAAGTTATAAAGATGCAGTTCATAGTTTTTAAAATATACTAAATAATTCCCGTCGGTCTTAACATACTCTTTTGCTCCCACCCCCGTGGTGATCTGATCTACCAAACCTGTATTTATATTGTAAGCATAGACTTGGGTAGTTTTACCGTCGCTAAAGCTAGAATCAACTTCGGTAAACACAACATAGTTCATACTCAAGTCACCATACTTACGTGTTGAAGACTTATCAAAGTAGATATCCCGCGTACTCCGATTTTTAATATGAAATAACTTCAAGCCAGATTTGATTGGATCACATATGTTGTAGTCAAAATAAAGCATATAGCTATAATTGATCGCTTGAATTTCCTGAATTTCACAAGAATTGTTCACGACGGAAGCGACTCGTAAATCATCCTCCCAATAGTGCAACTTCACTGAGGAGTAGGAATCAAATTTATCTCCATTGGGTTTTTCAGAGGTCAACCGCAGTATGAATTCTTTAGAGAGTGAATATTTTTGCATTGGAGGTAAATCCCAATACGCCAGTAGCTCTGAATATTTACCACCCTTATCGACTGCAGAGTCGTTTAGTGGGATATCAGTCCAAGAAGACTGATAATCTCCATAAATTTCTTTGAATTCCAATCG
>JAOUPJ010000118.1 GCA_029879945.1 Gammaproteobacteria bacterium | reverse complement strand
GGCCGCCCGGGTGTGGATTGCCGAAAGGCTGCGTGAGCAGGGTTTTTATCGCGATATCGCTATGCTCACCAATCTGGTTCTGGCTCAGGCCTATACCGACTATGTATTGGGTATGTCTAAGGGCTTAGGCATGTTTGAATCCGAATTCGGTGGCAAGCTGGAACCCATCGAGTTCATCGCCAAGTTATTGGGAATAGAACCGGCGCGTCGCAATGGCAAATCGCGCGTCAAGAAGCAAATACTGCAATAAATGCACATTGTAGGTTAAGAGGCTCAGGAGTAGCACATGCCGATCCATGAAAAAACACTGATCGATGCAGAACGACTAAAGACACAGGAACACCTGGTGGTAGACGGTGTGGATGTTTCCGGACACTGGAACACCATGATCACACCTCGAACACTCAAGGACTACGATACCGGTTTTGAAAAACTGATACAGAAATTTGGTGGCGGTGAGAATGTGCACCGTTGTTGGCAGTGTGGCTCATGCACCAACTCCTGTACCATGTATGCCCAGAACACCAATTTCAATCCACGCTACTGGATTTACCTAACCCGGCTGGGTTTGAAAGACGAGCTCCTCAAAGACAAAGACATTATTTGGCAATGTGTCTCGTGTAATCGTTGCACGCATATTTGTCCCCGCGATGTGAAACCCGAAGGGGTGATGAAGGCGCTGGCCCATTGGCTGGAGGAAGAGGGGCATACAGAAAAGACGGCGTCTACCAAATTTGACGAGATCTTCTGGGAGCAGATTTCAGAACGTGGACGTATTGAAGAATCCAGCGTAATGCAAAGTTTTTTTGAAAGAACCAATCAGGAATTGAAACAGGATTGGTTGGTAGAAATGGTTAAACGACTTATTCGTCATTTGCCCTTGGGTCATTTGATCCGTTCGGCCAAACACACCGTGATTAAACCCAAGACCAAAAAATGGGGACGCACGGGCGACGTTTTGAAACAGTATGTACGCGAACAGAAGGAGGCCATGCATGGGTAAGGTAGCTTACTATCCAGGCTGCGCATTAGAAGGTACGGGTGGTCCTTACGATAAATCGACCCGAGCACTGGTAGACAAATTGAGTCTTGAGATGGAAAACCTCAAGGACTACAACTGCTGTGGCGCCATGGAAGTGAAGAATGTGCATCCCATGTTGCAGACCTATCTGTCCGCACGCAATCTGGCCATTGCGGCCGAAGAGATGGGGCACGACACGGTGATGGCGCCCTGCAATGGCTGCTATCACAATCTGAAAAAGGCCGAGTATGAGTTGTCTACCTCGGAAGAGTCTTTGGAGACGGTGCAGGATCTGGCCAAAAAGGCCGACGACCCTGTCTACAACGGGAACGTACGTACCGTACATCTGTTAGAGTGGTTGATGGAAGAGTTGGGCCCTGAGGGCATCAAAGAGAAGTTCAAGAAGAACCTGAATGGTGTGAAGGTAGCCAACTACTATGGCTGTATGTACACCCGTCCTCGTCAAATCTTTCCAGAGAAAGACAAGGGGCCTGGTTCGGAGTCTACCTATAAACCCCATTTTATGGATGACCTGCTTGAAGCAGCTGGTGCAGATAATCAAGATTATCCTTTGAAAACAGCATGTTGCGGCGGCGCGCACACCTTGTCGGATGCCGACACCTCAACCCAGTTGGTACTTAATCTGCTCCAGTCTGCCGAAGATTGTGGCGCCGAAGTGATTGCAACCGAGTGTCCAACCTGTCATTCGGGTCTGGAAATGCATCAGGTACGCGCAGAGAAGGTTTTCGGCATCAAGACCAATGTAAAGATCATTTACTTCACCCAGTTGCTGGGCTTGGCCCTGGGGCTTTCCCCACGCAAACTGGGTATACACGAGAATATCAGTGACTCCATTGATTTTCTCAAGCAGAAGAAAGTAATCTAGGGCATAGTAACCGGAACCCGTTTCCACGTGTGAATCGGGTTCCGTTTTTTCCAGGGATGATTCAGCCAGCAGGGAAGGCTCCATGAGCTGCAATAATTGCGAGTTTAGACCTGAACTCTATTACGACCAGGAATTTCAAATCTGGTTGGCCAAAGAGCCCGATGGCAATCTCGCTGTCGGTATGACCGATATATCCCAGACCATCGCCGGTCGCATCCTCCATGTCCGTGTCCGAAAACCAGGAACCTTGCGTCCCGCAGGCAAGCCTGTGGCAACGGTAGAAAGTGGCAAATGGGCCGGGCCTGTCCCCAACTTCATAGAGTGTAAGATCGTTGAAGGCAATGAACAGGTAATGGATAAGCCAAGCCTGTTGAACAAGGACCCTTACGGATCCTGGATTGCCAGAATAGAATCTACAGAGGACGTAGACAGTGTTCTGTCACGGTTTCTAACCGGCGAAGCGGCTCGGAAAGGCTATTGTGCGCGTGCACAAAATGAAGATATACAGTGTGGGCGTGTCGATGAGTGACCAGCGATATTTAGACAACGATGAACAGGACGTGCTTATCATCATGACCAGCGGTCCCAGTACCCGTTCCCGTTGTGCTACCCCGTTTTTTGTAGGCTCCATCCTGGCGGCCATGGACGCAAATGTAAATATTTTTTTCACCATGGAAGGCGTTCTGCTGGCCAAGAAGGGCGTGGCCGAAAATCTAACCGCAATGGATGGTGGCAAATTAATAATCGATTTTATGCGCGACGCCAAGTCTGCCGGGGTTAGACTGGTTGCGTGTTTGCCCGCGATGCCCGGATATGAGGTCGATCCCAATATGGATCTGATCGACGAGATCGACGAAGTGGTTGGCGGCGGTGTGCTGGCAGACTTGATACTGTCGTCTGATAAGGTAATATCCTTCTAATGATTTTGTTTGGTTGGCGTCTGGCCCTGCTTCAGATCCACCACATGGAGCGTGGCTTTGTTCTCACATAAAGTCACTTAGTCGTGTAAAGCTAAAGGAGAAACTCAATGGGATCTGTGAGAGGTTGTGATCTTCCGGACGATCTAAAATACAGCGTGGAAAATAATATCTGGGCACGCGATGAAGGGGATGGCACTGTCACGGTGGGTATGACTTCCTACGCCACATCACTGGCAGGTCAGATTGTTTCATACACCCCGAAGAAGGTTGGTAAGAGCGTCAAGAAAGACAAGTCCTGTGCGACAGTGGAATCTGGAAAATGGGTAGGGCCTGCCAAGTCACCTGTTGCCGGGGAAGTGGTGGCCATAAACGATGCGGTTACTTCCACTCCTGGTTTGATTAATAGTGATCCTTATGGCAACGGCTGGTTGGTTAAAATCAAACCTGAAGACTGGGCGGGTGACTCCGGCACATTAGTCACCGGGGGCGATGCCATGGATGCCTTCGAGAAAAAAATGGATTCAGAAGGTTTTGGTGGTTGCTAAGCGACTAGACCAAACATTATGAACCAATTTGTAGATATTCGTCCTAAGGCGGATTGGCTTTCTTTGCTTCAACGTATCGAGGCCTTTGAAGACATCCCCTTTGACGCAAAACTGGTACAGGCCCTTGAAGGGGTGGCGGCGACGCAACACGCCATCAGTTTTTACACACCTACCTTCAAGCACTACCAAAGTACCGAAATAAACACCGGGAGCAAGAAATCCTGGCCTGCCGTTTCTATCACCGGGGGTGATTGCAAACTGCAATGTGATCATTGCAAGGCCAAGATTCTGGAGCCCATGATCCCTGCCCGCACACCAGAAGATCTGTGGCGGGTGGTGAACCAGTCCATTGAGCAGGGTGCCCACGGCATGCTGCTAACGGGTGGCTCGAACCATCGCAACGAAGTGGAGTATGGTCCCTATTATTCCACCATCCGTCGTATTAAAGACGAGTTCCCTCAGTTTCAGATTGCCCTGCACACGGCCCTCGTCGATGATGATGTGGCCCTCTCCATGGAGCAGGCAGGTATCGACGCGGCCATGATGGACGTGATCGGTGCTCAAGAAACCATCACTCAGGTCTATCACCTCAAGCGTACGGTGGAAGACTTTGAGGCGACACTGGAATCGCTGGTTAAAACCCAGATGAAAGTGGTGCCCCATATTGTCATCGGCCTACATTATGGTAAGTTATTGGGCGAATGGAATGCCTTGGAAATGCTACAGCGCCATGTGCCCGATGCCTTGGTGCTGGTGGTGGTAATGCCCCAATATGCGCCAGCCAAACGGCCCTTTGTCACGCCTGATAGCACCGAGGTGGGTCGATTTTTCCTGGATGCGCGCGAGGCCCTGCCGGATGTGCCTATCCTGTTGGGATGCGCCAGGCCAGCCGGGATCGCCAAGATCCAGATCGATGCCTATGCCACCATGGCGGGAATCGGTGGCATTGCTCACCCGGCAGAAGGGGTGGTGGAACTGGCGGCCCGGTTGCGTCGCCCAGTAAGGATTATCCCCAGTTGTTGTTCCATTGCTGTCGGTGAAGAGGTAATGGGGATTGGCCACGAGCATGCCCTGGAGCCAGAACTGGATGAGTTGATTCGCCAGGAGCAACAGAATTGGCAGCAGCAGAAAGGGAGTTGGGCAGGGAGCCCCACCGGTGAATTGGCTGGTATTCCAATAGTTAGTAAATAAAAACGATCAAGCCCGGTTGGCATTACACGGAACAGGTGAGATCGAGTCAGAGGGAAGGAGAGGGTCAATGACTGACTACCAGAACACATGGCGGGTAATCGATACCGGTCTGCGTAACGCCGCACAAAACATGGCTATGAACAAGGCCATGCTGGAGGCACACCAAGCCGGACTTATCCCGCATACCTTGCGTTTTCTTCAATTCAAGCCCAGCGCGCTAATCGGATTCCACCAAAGCCCGGATCAGGAACTACGCACCGATTATTGCGCCGAGCAGGGTATCGAGGTCCAGCGCCGAATTACAGGTGGTGGAGCTATCTATTTTGATGAAACCCAGATTGGCTGGGAGCTTTATCTGGACAAGAAATTTTTAGGCACTGCCAATATGGAAGCGATTGCTGCCCGGATTTGTCAGGCGGCGGCCCGCGGAATTAGTGCATTGGGCGTAGACGCTCGATTTCGTCCCCGCAACGACATCGAGGTGGATGGACGTAAAATCTCAGGTACGGGTGGGGCATTTGATGGGGATTCCATCCTTTATCAAGGTACGCTGCTCATCGACTTCGATGTGGAGAAGATGCTGCGAGTATTGCGTATCCCTGCCGAAAAGCTTTCCGATAAGGCCATCAGTTCGGCGCGTGAGCGTGTCGCGAACTTGAAAGATCTGCTGGGATATACCCCCAATGTGGACGACGTGAAGAAAAAAATGATGACTGCTTTTGGTGAAGAATTCGAAGTCAACTTTGAAGAAGTCAATGAAATGAACGAGGGAGAGCAGGAGATCTACGAAGAAGCTTTGCGGGAGATCGACTCACTTTCCTGGATTTACCAGCACAATCGGCCCATTACCGACACCGTTCAAGTACAGGGCCTGTATAAATGCAGCGGCGGGCTGATGCGCGCGTCTGTTGCCATGGATACCAGCAAGGGAATGATTAAGCAGGTCTGGATTACCGGTGATTTCTTCGTCAATCCCAAACGTATGATCACGGATTTGGAGGCCGCACTCAAAGATTCCCTGATTTCAGATCTGGAAAAAAATGTGTATGCCTTTTTTGATCGCTATCCGGTGGAAATGCTCATGCTCAATCGCGATGATTTTGTAGCCGTCATCAGCGAAGCGGTGGCTCAGGTTCGTGAAGACGAATTGGAACCGGTAGTCTGATTCGATGCAGACACTGCGTTGTGAGGTGTTAGTGGTAGGTCTGGGCCCTGGCGGGAGCAGCGCCTCCCGAGTCTGTGCGGAAGCGGGCCTTAACGTAATCGGAATCGACAAAAAAAAGTCTTTCGGTTTTCCAGTGCAGTGTGCTGAGTTTATCCCTTTGCCCATGGCCTCTTATGCGCGTGACGAACCCGTTCGTATACAGCGTATAACAGGGATGAAGAGCTTTTTGCCCTCCGGTGAAGTTGAATTCACCGACTTTAGGGGTCTGATGATCGATAGACAGGAGTTTGATCAGGCGCTGGCCCAGTCAGCCATACAAAGCGGCGCTCGTTTGTATAGCTCGGCGCACCTTCTCTCTCTGAGGCGCGATGCAAAAAGGGCGGAGGCGATCATTGATCGAGAAGTTGTAGAGATCCATTTTCAGTATGTGGTCGCTGCAGATGGTCCCCACTCTCACGTGGCGCATCAATTGGGCCTCCCAAGTCTCAAAACTGTCAACACCCGACAATATACTGTTGACCTTTTGGAGCCCTTGGATGACACCGATATCTGGTTGTCAGACGAATTTCCGGGTGGCTATGCCTGGTTGTTTCCCAAAGGTGATCGAGCAAACCTGGGGCTGGGTATAGACAAGCGCTGGGGTGTGGATCTGAAGGCCGCCCTGGATAATTTGCATGAAAAACTGGTGGCGCAAGGTCGCATAGGCAAGTCAATTCATGCCCGCACAGGTGGTGCGATTCCCGTCGGCGGCATGCGGGAAAAACTTGTCTGCGATGAGATCTTGTTCGTGGGTGATGCCGCAGGCCTTACCCATCCCATAACCGGAGCGGGAATTGCCGCCGCAGTGGTTTCAGGGGAACACGCGGCCCAGGCCATTGTGGAAAAAATCGAGGGCAATGAAGACGCCTTCGAAGAATACGATGAAGAGATGCGCGAACAATATGGCCCTGGACTGGAACGCGCCGTGGCGAAAAGACTTTGGCTGGAAGGGCAGTGGCATACTCAAGCTGCCCAGCAGGATGAAATCATGCGAGCCGGCTGGATCGCATTTCATGAATATCAAAACGCACCCGGTGCGAAACGAGTAAAGGAAATGATGCTATGACGGCAACAGCAAACGAAGTCCCTTTGAATTTTTACCGACCCAATTACTACATTCAGACACCGAATATGCGTTCGCCGGAATATGTGCAGATGTCGACCGCAGCGGCAATTACACTGGGGCTGGTGGAAGGCAAAATGTTTCGCACCAGTTGCACCCATTGTTTGAATCTATTGGTGACTTATCCCGAGGGCTGTAGAGCCAACTGTTCATATTGCGGACTGGCCCGTCATCGCGAGGAGTCACGCGACTATGCCGATCGCAATTTTATCCGTGTGGACTGGCCCACTGCCCGTTACGACGAGGTCATTGAACGGGTCAAGGCCGGTGCCGACCAGGGCGGCTTTGAGCGTATGTGTATCTCCATGATTACCCATCCCAACTCCGACGACGACACCTTCGAATTGTTGGAAAAATGGGTCAAAGAAGTGCCCACTATACCCGTCTCTATCTTGTCCAATCCCACCACTCTAAAACGTGAAGACGTACAGCGTCTCCATGATATGGGTGCCGAGATTTTTACCGTCGCGCTGGATGCGGTCACGCCAGAGATTTTCGAGAACACCCGCGGCAAGACCGTGGAGAGCCCACACACCTGGGAAAAATACTGGCAAGTGCTTGATTGGGCTGCAGAAATATTTGGCCCCGAGAAGTTTGGTGCCCATCTGATCTGTGGCATGGGGGAGACTGAATTCGAGATTCTGGAGATCTGTCAGCGCATCAAGGACATGGGCGGTCACAACCATATGTTCGCCTTTTTCCCTGAGCAGGGCTCCATGATGGAAGACTGGCCCGCCGTTCCCCAAGACCAATGGCGACGCGTGCAACTGGCCCGTTTCCTTATCGACTATGCAGGTGGAAATCTGGCTGATATGCGTTTCAACGAGGAAGGCCAGGTGGTGGACTTCGGTGTAGCAGATGAGGTGCTTGAAGAACTGATCAATACCGGCAAGCCTTTTCAAACCTCAGGTTGCCCCGGTAAGGAAGACGATATCTCGGCCTGTAATCGCCCCTATGGAGACTCAGGCGTATCGGATATCCGCTCTTTCCCCTTTGCCTTGAATGCCAAAGATGTCTCTGTGGTGAAACGGCAAATAGCCGGCGAAGAGTTGATCACCCTGGATGATGACGACCTGTAAAACGATAGCCGCCAAACGATAACATCCCAGGTCCCATCACGGAGGCAGTCTCATGCGTACGATTAAACTCACCGACTTCAATGAAGTTAAAAATGAGCTGCGTAGATACAAGGCCGGCAAAAAGCTGGACATCAATCAGTTCAACCAGGTAGCGAGGCTGGCCTGGCTGGGGAAAGTCGTCATGCAGCCATTGGAGCCTACTGATCCCGAGTGTGAATCGATGCTAATCTATGTGGATTACCCTGATGAAATGGCCCAGCATTTCCTGAATACCGATCAGGATCTTATAGGTCATATGCATATAGTGGACAGAGAACAGTCAAAAGCATTGATTAAAGTGCTGGAATTGGGGGTTCGAGAGCGTGCTGCCCTCTATCAAGACCTAAAAAATAGAGACTTTTATTTCAATCACTTCTATCAATCCCCTGAATCCGAACAGGATTCAGAGTAAAGCCAAACCATGCCCACGCCGACTATAGAAAAGCGTCTGGAAAAGCGTTTGATCCTTATGACGACGAATTCAGAGTTCGCCGCGCAGATCGAAAGGCTTTGCGCGGAAAAGGGATGGATCGTCGTGCAAACCCGTGATTTGAGCAGCATTGGGGAATGGAATGAAGTGCTTTTGCACCGAATCCTGTTGATGGATCTGGAGGAATTTGAGGCCTTTGATCCCATTGATGTGATCCGGGAAATACGAATGCAAATGCAAATCAATATTCCGGTGCTGTGCTTCGGCGGGGACAAATTCCTTCAAGACGAGATGAGACTTGCACGCGCTGATCGTTTTTTCAGCCAACAAGAGCTTCTATCCAAGTTGCCGCTATTTCTAGAGCAATATAATTGGTGAGTATAAAAACAAGATGAATATCAGTAATGGCTCAGTCTATCTCATGGTGGGTGATCTCTATTTTGGAGATGACGTGGATGAGATCAAAACCCTATTGGGTTCTTGTGTCGCCATTACTTTGTGGCATCCCCGCCTGAAGCACGGGGGAATGTCCCACATCATCTTGCCCGAAGCAGACCCCTCCAGTACCGATGACCCCAATGACACGCGCTACGCGGGAGGGGCGGTGCATGCCTTTATGAAAAAAATCACCGGTTTCGGCATGAAGCCTTCCCAATACCAGGTGGGCCTCTATGGGGGCGGCAGAATGTTTGCCACGGGCGACGCAAAGACCATGATGGACGTAGGAATGCGAAATGTGCGCATGACTCGTAGCCTATTAGAGCAGCACGGATTCAAAGTGGACCAGGAAGACGCCGGCGGTGAATTTTATCGCCATGTGCATCTTAACCTGCACACAGGCGATGTGAACGTGCGTGCGACTCCAGTTTCCAAGACCATGGGTTGAGCGGGCCTACCGATTGGTTAACTTGCAGGCAAACGGGCTCCAGTACCTTGAAAATTCCATCATTTTTCAGAGATTGGGTAAAGTAATTACCGTTTTGGTCGTTTAACGAGAAAGGATGATTTCGAGTACATATTTGCTGCCGAAATAGGCCAGCAAAAGAGTGACGAATCCGCTGAGGGTCCAGCGTACGGCAGTACGGCCACGCCAGCCATGACGCCAGTGACCCCAGAGGAGAATTGCAAAAACGAGCCAGGCGGCTATGGAAAGCACAGTCTTGTGTACCATGTGTTGGGTAAACATGTCTTCCAGGTAGAAGACGCCCGTCAGTAGGGAAACGCTTTGTAGTAACAGCCCTGCTACCAACATCTGGAATAACCAGTTTTCCATCGTCTCCATGGGCGGTAGAGCTCGAATCAGGCCGCCGGGGTGTCGATTGTGCAGCTGCCGCTCCTGGAAGGAGAGGACCAGCGCCTGGACAGCGGCCAGACCGAGTAGGCTATAGGCCAGGATGGAAAACAGGATATGGATGCCCAGTTCCTGTGATTGACCGGTTGAAAGCACGTGTTCACTGGTGAGCAATTGTTGCATCACCAAGGTAAGGGCAGACAAGGGTAGAATGACCAGGCCCAGGTTCTCGATGGGTTTTTGCAAGGCTGAAAGCAGCAGCAATCCCGTCACAAACCAGGTTGCCAAAGAGGCCACGTTGGAAAAGCTG
>JAOUPJ010000421.1 GCA_029879945.1 Gammaproteobacteria bacterium | reverse complement strand
TGCTTCTCTTCATTTGATTAGCCGCTACACTGGAGTCGGCGCAGAAAATGCGCCCATGCACCGACTGGGAAGTGACCATTGGGACAAGACCAAGAAAAAGGCCGCACAACGAGCTCATGATGTAGCGGCGGAACTACTGGAAATCTATGCGCGCAGACAGGCATCTAAGGGAAATGTTTTTCATCTCAGCAAAGATGAGTACAATCATTTCACTCAAGCTTTTCCGTTTGAAGAAACACCCGACCAGGAATCGGCGATTAACAGTGTCATTGCGGATATGGAAAGCGAAACTCCAATGGATCGGTTGGTTTGTGGGGATGTGGGTTTTGGAAAAACCGAAGTGGCAATGCGGGCTGCTTTTGTAGCAGTTAACGACGACAAACAAGTAGTGGTCTTGGTACCCACTACGCTACTGGCCAATCAACATTTTCAAAATTTCTGCGATCGTTTTGCGGATTGGCCCGTGAGGGTCGAGCTATTATCTCGCTTCCGAAGCAAGAAAGAACAAGACAAAACGATTGATGCCATAGCGCAAGGTAAAGTGGATATTGTCATAGGCACCCACAAGTTGCTCAGTTCACAGATTAAATATAAGAATTTAGGGCTTGTCATAATCGATGAAGAACATCGTTTTGGCGTTCGTCAGAAGGAAAAGCTCAAAGCACTCTGCGCAAATGTTGACTTGCTTACGTTAACGGCGACCCCCATTCCTCGCACATTAAACATGGCCTTGTCCGGAATTCGCGACCTGTCTATTATCGCAACGCCGCCCGCGCAAAGGTTGGCAGTTAAGACCTTTGTAAGTGAATGGGATGATAATTTAATTAAAGAGGCCTGTCTGCGGGAAATAAAGCGGGGAGGACAAGTCTATTTTCTGCATAATGACGTAGAAACAATAACAAAAATAGTCTCTGATCTAGAAGCACTTATTCCTGAAGCAGAAGTGGATTTTGCTCACGGACAAATGAGGGAAAGGGATCTGGAACGTGTTATGTTGGACTTCTATCATCGTCGCTTCAATGTCTTAGTGTGTTCGACTATTGTTGAAAGCGGGATTGATGTCCCTACCGCTAATAGCATTATCATCAATCGTGCCGACCGCTTTGGTTTGGCCCAATTACATCAACTAAGAGGACGAGTTGGGCGTTCTCATCATAGAGCGTATGCCTATCTATTAATTCCTAATCGCAGATCAATTACTCCTGATGCGGTAAAGCGCCTTGAAGCGATCGAGTCATTGGAGGATCTTGGAGCCGGATTTATGTTGGCAAGCCATGATTTGGAAATCAGGGGGGCCGGAGAATTGCTGGGAGACGAGCAAAGCGGACAAATTCATGAAATTGGATTTTCCCTCTATATGGAAATGCTAGAAAACGCGGTTCGTGATTTAAAAGCAGGAAAAATTCCCTCTTTGGATCAACCCATACACCACGGGGCAGAGGTGGACCTGCACATAATCGCGCTAATTCCGGAAAACTATCTGCCAGATGTTCATACACGCTTAACTCTTTATAAACGTATAGCGAACTGCAAAACGGATGCAGAATTAAGAGAACTTCAAGTCGAAATGATAGATCGTTTTGGTTTACTTCCAGAACCGGTTAAGAACTTGTTTTCAATTACAGAACTCAAACTGAAAGCCAATAAAATTGGAATTAGAAAAATAGACTTCAATGTTAAAGGCGGATATTTTTTGTTTGAAGAAAACCCTAATGTGAATCCTATGACAATAATTAACCTGATTCAAAAACAACCACTGGTATATAAGCTTGATGGGCAAACAAAACTACGAGTAAATAAAATTTCAGCAGATGATTCAGACAGGATAAAGATAGTGAATGATGTGTTGAGCTTTTTGGAAGAATAAGTACTGATCGCGAATCGCAAAATGAAGCCAATTGAAAGTGGTTTTTCAAAACTGAACTCAAAGAGTTTTATTGATTGACCCGGCCCGGTGTTGTAGATCGCTTGAATCTCTTCTGCCAGTTTGGGGCGAGTTTTAGGAAAGTAGTCTAGCATTGAAACCTTTCTCGCATGGAATGCAGGTGCGCAAAAACTGTACTAATTCCGATCTAATATGACAAATCGCTTGAAAAAGTGAGAGTTACCCGTTTTGATAAAGGTGTCGAATCTTAAGTCAAAACACAAAAGGTAACTCTCTATGATCCATACTACCAATCCCATTATTAAACATAAAGCTGGCTTGCTGAACTTAGCAGAGGAGCTCGGTAATGTCTCCAAGGCTTGCAAGGTGATGGGCGTATCGCGAGATACGTTTTATCGCTATCAGGAGTTGGTTGAAGAGGGCTGCATCTATGCTCTTATCAACAAGAACCGAAGAACTCCGAATATCAAAAACCGCGTCGATGAAGCGATAGAACAAGCGGTTATCTCCTATTCTATCGAGCAGCCTGCTCACGGACAGCATCGAACCAGCAATGAATTACGCAAGAAAGGTGTCTTTGTATCCGGCAGTGCCGTCCGCTCAATTTGGTTGCGTCATAATCTAGAGAACTTTAAGAAGCGTCTCAAGGCCCTCGAAGAAAAAGTAGCCAAAGACGATATTGTTCTTAGCGATGCACAAGTCGCTGCTTTGGAAAAGAAAAAACACGACGATGAAGCATGTGGTGAGGCCGAAACAGCCCATCCAGGTTATCTGGG
>JAOUPJ010000420.1 GCA_029879945.1 Gammaproteobacteria bacterium | reverse complement strand
ATAGAACTCGAACTGCAATGTTGAAAGGCAGTAACATTCTAGAGCCCGGCGCTCCATTCTATTCGTCAGATGATCAGAAATATCAAGTTCTACTGAAATATAAAAACGAATCAAATGCCCCCATCGTGGTTGATTACCACGACAGTAACGCGTTAATTGAAAACAAAAATTATAAAATTGACTTAACAGCTCCTAGTTTCGGTCGTAGCTCAATTAGTTGGTCATTTTATGATAATAGTTCACAAGTGTTTTCAGGGCCTCAAGGTGACTCAATGACTCAAATTACACTTAATCCTAATCAAGAATTCACTGGACAGTTAAAATTTGCGATTCCTGGTTTAAAAATACTAAAAAAAGCGGAAGCAGAAAATATGACTCTGAAAATTGGAGGCGTAGAATATACAGGTTTTGAAAGAATGATAGCTTACGATGCCTTGATGGACGATTGAAATTTGCCTAACAATTGAATGGAGCTGACAAACAACCGCGGGCTCTCTTATGCGCTATTCGCTGAAGCGAATGGTAGCGCAACGGTCGCTCCGCTGATGGTTGTTTGCAGCTCATTCAGGCGTTAGGCATTGGAACGAAATATGAATAAAAGACAACTAATCGCTACAACTGTTTTTCTGCTATTGCCTTTCTTTCAATCGTGTGGTGTCGAAGTGCCACCACCTTGTGGTCCATTCAAAAATGAAAATGTTCCCTATGATATTGTAGATGTTAGACTGGAAGTAATGGAGGCTCCGTTCGACCTAAATTCTGACTGGGTTGAACATAGTTATTATCCCCTCAGTGATATGCTTGATGTTTCCCCTTCACGCCTTTTGTTAAATCTTGAGGTGGCGGATTTGAGGTACGCAGGGAAAAAGCAAGGTTTGGAGAAATTAAGATTTAGATTAATTAGAACTGCATATGCTTGTTCACCACCGCCTCGATTTACTAATGACAAAATTGTGTCGTTAAATATTAGGAGTAATTCTGATTATTCTTCAAGTCTATTGGCAGGTTCTAGTCTAAACAATATCTTTCAGATTGTTTACACTGATAGTGATGTTAATGGTGAAAAATATAAAAATAAAACATTGTCAGAGTTTATTGCTCAGAGCCCCACTGCGGGTGAAAATCTACAATTTATTTTATTGGAGCCGCCTTCGTTAGGGAATATTCATAACTTCACAGTAGAATATTTGTTAGACGATGGAGATTATTTCGAGCTAACAACAGGAAATATTCAGTTCATCCAGATGTGAAATATATTGTAGTTATTGCGTAGCTGCGAAGTGGCAGAAGTTCGCGGTTTTATCCGGGGGATTCTACCCACAATTACAAAACCAAAGAAAAGAATTATTTGCTATCTTATTGTTACAAATGCCTAACAATAGAATGGAGGCGACCTGCAACCGCGGGCTTTCTTTTGTGCGTTTTATCGCTACGCGATTATCGCACAAAAGTCATCCGCGCTTTTGGTCGCCGGCGCCTCATTCAGACGTTATATTTAATTTGGAGAGATGTGATGCTGAAACTAGTGTTACCATTAATAGCTTTTCTTGTTTTATCATCGTGTTCCCAAAATAAAGGAGGCGAGGATCAGAGCTCTGTGGGTAAGTTGTTAGGGAGTTGGGAGTTGGCCCACTATAGTTGGAGAAATGAAGAGCTTGGTGATTCCTTTCTTGTGATCAGCGATAGTACAGCAACAAGCTACTTGTATGATAAGGTGTTCGATTGTTACGAGAGAATTGAATATACGGAGTTTCGGGCAAATGAAAATAGTATTTCTTTTGAAGATCCATCGGTAGGTTTGCAAACCATCGAATATAAGTATGAGGAGTATGACGAATCAGTTAGAACTACTAGTTTAACTGTATGGTTTCCTAACAACAGACCAGTGCCAGATCAATATAAAAGATCAGAAAAATTGAAAAAGTCTAATGTGCCTATTTGCTCCGAGCTGGAAGAGCAAAAATTAATCGAGATTGTATTCTCGATGAAATATCTAGAAAACTTGTATAATTATCGATTCAGTAATCATCTGAATTTAGCTATCAAATTTGACGTAAACGGAAGTCAGAGTACTGATAAAGGAGATATAGTACTAGGAGTGTATAAAAACAGCAAGTTATTTGGTGATGAACAAATTAGAAACTATTCAAAACCCGTCTCATTTTTGAGTTATTTCAATAGCGAAAAGGAATTAACTGGAGAAATACCTATTTATCACTATATAGGTTTCAGTGTTGGTGGGATAGTACTGAAAGCGCCCTATGTTCATTACAAAAAATTGAAGAATATCAATAATCAAACACCTTTTTCGGTATATGGCCTACTGCAACAGGAACATGGTGGAGACATACACGTTGAAAAATATCCCAACAATGGTGGGTTTTCTGATGGGTTTGATTCTAGTGTAGTTTATGATGAAACTTATGATGTTGAGGGAGTGCCAGCATACTTGCTAACAAGTAATATAGATATTGAACAAATAGAAGTTAAATTGCATGAAACAAGAAGAAGTCTCCTTAATCATAAATATTTTCCATTTCGGTAGTATTGAAGTGAGGTGGACCCCAAAAACTGGACAGGTGCTTAAGTGGATGATCTGCTCTATATTACCCTAAAAGGAGATAGAGTATGACCCGTAGAAAGAGACGAAATCATTCCCCCGAGTTCAAG
>JAOUPJ010000419.1 GCA_029879945.1 Gammaproteobacteria bacterium | reverse complement strand
CCCGGTGATTTCCGACCATGTGTGGGGTTTAAGTGCCACTTCCCCACTAATCTGAAATGTCGCGCAATACCCCACGACTTTATCATCAACAAGCACCACGAATTGGCCCTGCGGAAAATTATTAATTTGGCCCCGAATTGAATCCTCCAAATAACCGTTCATACCCGAGTTTTGGTAGGCACGAGCGCTTAAAAGAGAAATCGCCTCCACATCTTCTATCTTTGCAGTTCGCAGAAGAAGTTTACTGTTGGGATTTGATAGCTTTTCTGTCATCTATTTCACAACTAAATTAACAATATACTTAGCTATTCGACGCCTGCAACAATAGTGTAAGAAAGGCCTCACACGACTCTATCGATGCCGACTCTTCCATGGTGTGGTAACCCGTTGTCGGTATTTGTAACGTCGTTCCGTGCACAAACTCTTTCGAGGCCGCAGTAATACGTCCCATTTCCGTACTCCCCAAAGAATGGGGATTTTGGCCCTGGGCAATCAATTCCTTGTTCTGCTCTTCGATGTACTTGTCTTTGAAAGAAAAACTGATCCCTTCTGCGAGGCACAAGTCTTCCAGCTTTTTCGTGGTTTCAGCATTAAACGCCGCATTGGCATCTCGTGTGCGCAATACCACCTTCTGCTTGTTTGCCGCCGCCACATCTTCATAGGGACTGGTATCGACCACGATCAACTGATTGGTAGAACCTCCAAAGCGACGAAACCACTCCAGCAGATAACGCCAACTCTTGCCGGCCTCTTCCTGTGCAGTAAAGAAGGTCGTACCTTTATATCCCAAGTCGAAAAGGTGGACCAGCATGGCGGCAGTAATGACATTATCGAGCTGCCCCACAAAGCGCCCATTTTCAATGCGCAATCGATCTGAAAACGCAACGGGCGTGCCAGCCACCAAGTGCTCCAATCCTTGCAGTTCGAAAATCAGATTGTTACGAAATTCACAGATATAGGAGCGCTTGATAGATCCGGCACCCCGGTAGGCACCCGACCACGGCTCATAGGCCATTACCGGCACATTGGAAAAACGGTCTCCCACCTTGTTCATCAATTCTTCCGAGACCGAGTTCCCCAATAAATCGGAACGACTCCCGGCTACGAAGGCCGCATATTGAAATTCATTCGGGCCGGTACAGATCAAGCCATGTCGGTCGATATGGGCCGAAAACATGGAACAGTGGGGGTCGTCTCCTTGGGCGACCAGCAGGCCTTCGTACCAGGTCACCTTGGCATCACGCTCTTCCAGCATGCGCTGTAAAACCCTGAAAAAAGAGTGCTCCGCCCCCACCACACTGGGGTGACGAATAAGTTCTTTCAAGATATCGACAAAAGACTCTAGTTTAAGCGTGGACATATCAAAACCCGTTACGCATTGTTAAAATTCCTCTGGCTATATATACCCATTGTCGATCACTGTAAACAACAGAAATCAAGTGGAGTGCACACTTGTTCCCTGCAAGGAATACCCCCACAAACCATCGAATTTGCGCGAGCTCTTTGTTATCCTGATGAATAGGCACTAAACGCATTTGCTCGCCTTGAATCCAGGGAGAAACGCCAAATAAATGGAAAATAAAGATAACCAGTGGAGTATTGGCGCACTTTACCCACGCTCTTTAAAATATCTTACCGACTATCTTCAATCCATGGTGAAAGGGCACCTTTGGTTAAAGGTGCTGGTGGGAATGGGGCTGGGAATTTTCGTCGGTATTTTGCTGGGCCCCAGTGTCGGCTGGGTAGACCCCACAGTCGCCAATATGCTGGGTGACTGGTTTGCCTTACCCGGAAAACTGTTTCTCGCCCTTATTCAGATGATCGTGATTCCACTGGTCTTTGCCTCCATCATTAGAGGACTGGCCGCAACTGAAGACATCGAACAACTCCGCCAAACGGGAGTTCGAGTGGTGCTCTTTTTTATTGCCACCACCGCCTTGGCCATAATCATCGGTATTACAGTCGCGTCTATCATTAAACCTGGCACCTTTATCGATAGCGAAGTGATCCAGTCCACCATTGGAACCGCGCCTAAAGTTAAACCTGGCGAAGCGGCCGGCCCACAGTTTAATCTCCAGGAACTGCCCCAAAAATTCATCGCTCTGGTTCCCTCGAACCCACTGAATTCCATGGTCGAAAGCAATATGCTGCAAGTGGTGATCTTTGCCATGGTCTTTGGTGTAGCCCTGGTGATGATGCCAATAGCCCAAGCCAAACCTTTACTCGATCTATTGGGCTCTCTTCAAGAAGTCTGTATGACAGTTGTGCGCTGGGCCATGCTACTCGCTCCGATTGCGGTGTTCGGTCTGATCGCGCAACTTACGACAAAGTTGGGTGTAGAGGCCCTATTGGGTATGGCCGTTTATGTGGCCACGGTACTGCTCGGCCTGCTGCTGTTATTCTTCACCTATCTTGTCATACTGCTGGTATTTACTGAAGTGCGTCCTCTGCACTTTGTTCGCTCAATCAAGGATGTTTTGTTACTGGCCTTTTCCACTTCCAGCTCTGCGGCGGTGATGCCTCTCTCCATTAAAACGGCGGAATCAGAGTTAAGAGTAAGACCGTCTATTTCACAATTTGTCATTCCTTTGGGTGCGACCATCAATATGAACGGCACCGCCCTCTATCAAGGTGTGGCGGCAATCTTTCTTGCTCAGGTTTTCGGAGTAGA
>JAOUPJ010000117.1 GCA_029879945.1 Gammaproteobacteria bacterium | reverse complement strand
CGACGCTCTTCCGATCTAAAGCGATTGCCGAGTTTAAAAATCGTCATCCCTTGGCGAAAGACCCAAACTACAAACCCAGTTTGCTACATGCCCGTATGTTGGTTTCCAGTGAAGGAACCATTGTAAAGCGGCTTTCTTTAGAGAAACTCAAAAAAGAGGCCAAGGATCTGCTCAAAGAGATCAAGTCCGGTGAGAAAGAAGCACTGGAAAGGGTGGAGCAACATTACCATAAAACGACTGAGCAATACCAACTCGCCGATACCCAACTCATCATCGCCAGAGAAAACGGCCTTCCCAGTTGGCCGAAATTGAAGGCCCACATTGAACAAGTCAATCAGGCCTCTACAAAAATGGGTAAGACCAGACCCGATCAGGATTTAAAGACTTTACACATCCGGTGTGGCACGGACATTCAAGAACCTTTAAAAGCGTGCGGCTTTACCGGCGACTATCTGGAAATCAGCAATCCCTTTCCGCAAGGACCGGTTCCACACTACGAACCTGTGGAAGCATTTATTGAAACGCGAGCCCGTTTCATTCGCGAGAACTACGGAAAAGATATGCCCAGTGATGTGGCGAAGGAAAGAATCGATAACACCGAAAAAGAGATTGAAAATGTAGAACAGGTATTGCGAACCCTCCCGAAAAAATATCAACGGGTGGTTTTGTGGTTTGAGCATGATCCCTTCGATCAACTATGCAAGGCCTATGTGTGCGCACATCTTGCTGAGTTAGATTTGAAAGATACAAAAGTGGAATGCATTCAGATAGATCATTTCCCCGGCGTGAAAAAATTCATCGGCATTGGTCAGCTGAGTCAAACACCTGAGGTGTTATTAACACTGTGGCCACAACGTCACACACTTACCCCGGCGATGATCGCGTATGGTAGCCGCATCTGGCAGGGTTTCGTGAACGATGATCCAACTTCGCTTTGGCATCTCACTCAGGAAAAAGAATCACCGCTCCCGCACATGCAAGCTGCCGCCAAACGCATGCTCATGGAACTGCCGTGGACAGGCAACGGTCTCGGACTCACAGAACACCTGGTGTTGAGTGTTTTGGCTGAACATGGGCCCATGAGGCCGGGTGCCATTTTTAATATTTTAACGACTGAATTGGAACCGCTGCCGTATCTGGGAGACATTATGTTGCTTACGGTGTTGCGGCCCTTGTTTGAGAACGAGCCTGCTTCGATAGAGGTGATCGAATTCTTTCCCAATGAACATCCGATGCGATCCATGCGGCTCGCGATTAGCAAACTGGGCATTCGATTATTGCGGGGTGAACTGAATTTGATGGCTGTGGGGAATAGTCGATATGTCAGGGAACTGGGGGGTGTGCGAATTAAAGCAGGTGAAAAAAATTGGGTTTGGTCTAATGAGCTACAGAGGCCTATTTGCCTTTGAAAACTGGATATGTCGACTGGGGATAGAGGCTGCCTCCTGGAGGCAGCCTCCCTTCGCTATTACCAATGGCTATTTACACCTACAGTGACTTCGTTACGTTCATAGTCATAGCGTTTGTCACTCGAATCGGCGTTATAAACGGAGAGCTCTCCTACTACTGCAATGTTCTTTTTCAGTGCGTATTCCAGTTTTCCACTAATCTGGCTGGAGCTGTAGGTTAAAGGGATCCGTGAGGGGCTGCTCGGATCGGAAATCAGCTTATCGTAGGCCAGTGCATTGGGATAGTCGTAGTTAGAGTACGAAAACTTAAACTTGCTATCGAGCTTCTCGTTAAATTTATATAACACCCGTACAGCCATGGTGCTTTTGCTGCGGTTGCTATAACCTAGGTATTCATCCTTTCTATTGTTAATGGAATAATCCGCATACGTTACCAGGTTTTGAATGACTCGTTGACGAACTTGAAACCCTATTTCCTGAAAATTGTACACGCGAGTGGGATAACTTCCAAACATCGATCCATCTAGATCTCGTGAGCGTCTATCACTGTAATTCTCAGAGGCCTGGCTTAAATCTATCTTGAGCTTAGTATATTTAAAAGGCCTATAATCTGTCTTAACAAAAAATTCAGTGAATCGATTGTCGTATTCTCTGCCAGTGATGGGCTTTTCGAAATCGAGTGCTTCTGTGTTGAAACCGAGACCAAATTCAGCATTGTTGCTCAACTGTTTAAAAAGTTCCGCCTCCAAGCCGACGCTTGTATAGGTATATTTTCCCGAAATATCATCCATAGCACCAGTTAGCTTCTTTTCTCCGGTGTCACGATCGATATAGAGTTTATTTCGCTTGTGCCAAAATACATCAACCTTTAGGCCGGATTCGAGCTTACTTTTCTCACCCATTCTAAATACGCCGCCGAAAGAAAACTCCTGATCTGATTGATTGGCGTTTTCATGTTTCGAGTCAAGATAGTGCTTTCCGGTTAGGGTATATTTGAATAGACCCTCAACGCGGCTAAAGTTTTTTGGTTCATGACCCACCGACAAATTGTAAGGTATGTATTTTCCGTTTTGACGATTTTGCGTAGGAATCACCCCACCTGCGGGGTCGGCAAAGTAGTCTTTATACTGCTTATCCGGTGTTCTAAACACATTGTTGTCGGTAACAATGCCAAGATCACCTGAGAGAAAAAATCCTGGAATCAGTTGTTGAGGGTCTGTTTTTTCACGGCTTCTTTCCTGTTCTTCTTCGGCTGAAACGCCGCCGGTCATCATCAAACCTAAAGCAAAGGCAGCAGCCAAATTGATTGCGTATACTTTTTTGTTCATAGTGAGTCTCCGATTGAAAATCTAAAGTCGTTGCAAGATCGAGCTATGAACGCTCGCTGCCTCTTTGTTTTTTGGGTCCAGCAAAAGTGCTTTTTCAATTTCCTTTTTTGCCAGATTAAGATTGCCCCCATCCCTGAGATTTCGGGAAAGTTGAATGCGTAGTGAAACATCCTTTACATCAAGATCGATTGCAGTTTGTAGAACCACTTTCGCAGAAGAAAATTCCCCCATCTGCGTAAGTGCATTAGCTTTATTACTCAGCGCTTTTGTATTTTCCGGATCGAGAGATATTGCTTGTGAAAACGCATTTTCTGCCTCTTTGAACTGCTTTGTTTTAAGGAAAGAAACACCCAGGTTTATCCATGCTGACGTGTAGCTGGGGTCATCAGCCAGCACTTCTCGATAGAGCTTTATCGCGTTTGTAGTATCACCTTGTTTTGAGTAACGAACCGCCAAATTGAGTTTGGCGGCGTTATATCTGGGACTGATCCGAATTGCCTCTTTGTAGGCGGAAATAGCTTTGCTTATGTCATTCGCTTTGGTATAGACCAGCGCTAGATTAAACCAGGCCTGCTCATAGTTATTGTCTTGTTCCGTCGCTTTCAAAAGGCATTTTTTTGCCTGGATTAGATTGTCTTCTTTTTTGTAAAGCAATCCCAGGTTATACCATGCCTTGGGATACGCATTTTTTAGTCGTATAGCTTTATTGTATTGGTTTTTAGCCTCTTTGATTTGGCCAAGCTTAGCATAGGCAAGGCCGATGTTAAGATGGGCCTCTGGGTAGGAATCGGGTTTCAATGAAATGGCTTTATTGTATTGTGCAATCGCTTCCTCGAATCGTTTTTCCCCATAGGCAGCCTTACCCAATAGAAAAAAGTTTTTTGAATCATCGGGGAAATTGCTGGCCAACCATTGGAATTGCTCACCCGCGAGTTGCCATTTTTTTTGATCCAGAAAAATCAGACCCAAATTTTTTCTTGCCGTTCGATAAGCAGGATTGTAGAGTATTGCTTGTTGATAGTGGCGTATGGCATCGATTTTTCTGCCCGCCTCATTGTTTATCTTGGCTAAGCTAAAATACGCTGGTGCATAATTGGGTTTTAGTTCCAGAATGTTATTGAAGCGCTTTATTGCTTCGGAATATCCTTCCTCAGTTCGAAGATCGAGCGTTAGGGGAATCAGCCTGATTCTGGCCTCGATATAGTCCGGCTGTAAACGGATGGCACGATTAAGGGCCTTTACTGCCAAACGTTCATTGTCTTTTCCGTTAAGACGCATATAATTGAGGGCAAGGAGATATTGCGCATATGCCTCGCGTTTTCCACCTACTATTTTTGTCGCTGCTTGTAAAATTCTGTTGGCGTCCATCAATTTGTTTTGTTTAAGAAGAATCAATGCTAGATTGATATGTCCCTCAAAATGTGAGGGAATCGCTTTCAAAAGCGACTGATAGGCAAATTCAGCGCGAGAAACATTTCCACTTTTGCTGGTAGCCACACCCAAGTAAAACCAGGCCATAGGATAAGGTGGCTTTAATTGTGTGGCGCGAGTCAGCTCTTTTACTGCAGATTTTGTATCGCCTTTATATAAGTAAATTCGCCCCAGCTCTGAACGCAAACGAGAAGATTCCCCCTTTTTGAGTTCTTTTTCATAGAGTGTAGACGCTGCGTTCCAGTTCTTTGCAGAGATTAGATTGGCGGCGTTTTTAACAACCGGAGAAAAATTTCCTTTTTCGGAAATTTCAACCATAGTTTCCACCGAATCACCGAGTTCGGAATTGGTGTCAAGAAGTGCGCTATTAGCGGAAAGAGGGATCTCGATAACGGTCACTTGGCTTGCACTGGTTTCCACTTTATACTGAATAAAGGCAAGTAGAAAAAACAGGCTCAGCAACACGAGCAACACGGGAACGAAACTCTCGCTTAGTGCGCGTGTATGTAGTTTTGGAATGGATATCACGGTCATGCAGCACCTGCCTTGCTGCGTAGCGCAGCATACAGTCCCAGATCGTTGGCATTTTGTATGGCAATACCTGGTCTCACGTTCAACTCCAACAATACAGGTCCGGACTCAGTGAGGGCGATGTCTATACCCAGGTATTTCAGTGGAACGGCGTATGCCACAGTTTCTGCAATAGCTATTGATTCCGCCCAATACGGGACTTGGCGTCCAATGAGGTGATGTCCAGAGTCTATGTGCGCTGTGATTTCAACATTATTATGTATTGCGTGGGATATATTTCCGTTTTCCATGTCAATTCCAGCGCCCATTGCACCCTGATGCAGATTGGCTTTTCCGTCTGAGAGAGAGGTTGGAATTCTCAACATGGCCATAACAGGTGTGTTTTGATGTACGATCACCCGTAGGTCGGTAAGGCCGCTTGGGCTCAGTATATCCATATCCTTGTGCTGCACCAGCCGCGATTCAACAATGACTTGATCACTTAAGCCATTCGAGTAGATTCCAAAAATGACATCCGACATATGAGTCCGCAAGTTTTGCAAAGTTACTATTCTGCCGCCGGCGGTTATTAGTTCACTCCCTTTGTTCTCGACTATCACCAGTATTCCACCGCCACCAGAACCTTGTGCAGGTTTGATCACAAAGTCGTTTAGGTTTTGAAGATCCGATTCAACCTTGCGCAGGCTAAAGAAAGAGTCATAGACTCTGTGAGTCACAGGCATGGGTATCGACAAGCTTCTGAGGTAGGCTTTGGTTTCCAGTTTATTGTCGGCGATTGGAAAATTACAACGCGAGTTGTTAGGATATACATATTCTAGGTTACGACGATTCATAGAAAGTACATGATTCTGCGCTTGTCGCATTTTTTGAAAAGTTGAAATTAGTTTTCTTATCTTCTTCATGCCTTAACCTCAGGATTGAAAATAAGTTTTCTAAATCGAAACAGTTCGGATAAACGCATGCCCACCCATTTTCCTAACCAAAGATTCAGCCCTACTAAAATGAGTAGCACCTCAGGGAAAGCCAGTACTAGGCTTTGTAAAAACAATGAATCCATCACTACATAGCAGGCACAAATTACAAACAGGGTGGATAGGGTGATTTTGCTTACTTTGGCCCATCCCTGTTCTGCCTCAAGAATGGAAAATCGCTCGGCCGTTATGGCCAGTATGGCAATCGGGAACAAGGTGACGTGGGCCAATTCAAAAAGACCTGCATTTACTCCGGCCACAGTCATCAGTAGCATAAGACTGACCACCATAGTCAGCATGATGGCCATTTTGGGTGAGTGGAGTAGATGTATCCAGTCCAGAAATTTTCTGATCCAGGATGCTGTAAGGATGATAATGACGAATCCAATCAATCCCCAGAGCAGGCCTGTTTCTCTCGATGCCGCAGCGATTAGCGCGGGCAGAAATGTACCAAACGTTTCCAGGCCAATCACGTTTCTGAAAATAACCGTGACCAGCGCTCCAAAGGGAATCATCAAAATAATTTTTAACAAATTTTGTGAAATCCCAATGCGTTCAAAAAGGGAATATAGATTTGTTAAATTGAAGGGGGTAGCTTCAAGTTTGCTTTGCGCGTCTTGCTGAGGAACCAGTCTCTTTAACGTCTTAAAAAAATACTGAAAGTTAACATTGCTGGTATGTTTAAAAAGTACCATGTCACCGTAGTAGAGCGTAAGATAGTGAGCAGGAAG
Source organism: Gammaproteobacteria bacterium (assembly GCA_029879945.1). Lineage (GTDB taxonomy): Bacteria > Pseudomonadota > Gammaproteobacteria > S012-40 > S012-40 > JAOUPJ01. The sequence continues at coordinate 3,674 of JAOUPJ010000117.1, read as the reverse complement.
TTCAGCAAAGTGGTTATTGATGGTGTCGAAAGGAACCCAGTATCCGTTGATATAGATCTCCACCCATTGATGGCTAGTACGCTTGGTACCCGGTTCCATCACGAATCCACCCACTAATCTTGCAGGCAGATTCAGTTTGCGGGCGAGGGCGACAAATAGCCTGCCCTTACCATTGCAACTGGCCTCGCCGAGTTTGAGCGCAGTTAGTGCGTCGGTAAATCCGGAAAAGTTTTTGTTATTGAACTCATTCTGTAAATGTTTGTGGATAGTGTATACACCATCGAAAATGTTAGGTTTACCTTCCGGAAACAAATAATTAATTTTCTTTTCAATAAGAGGGTCGTTTACCTGTATGCCTGATTCTTCTTTCAGGTATTTGTCCAGCTCTCTTGGGTAAGACGCTGGAATCGACAAATCGCCAGGGATCTCGTATCGAACGTGCTTGCCAAGTACAGAGTAGCTGTAACGAATCGTATGGCGACCTTGTACACTATCCGCATTCCATTGGGCTCGACGATTGATGCCCTCCGATAGCAGGCTAAGAGAGAATACTCCCGAATTATTGCTCTCGTTTTGAATAGTTTGACGAGAGTCAGATATGGGAAGAAAGGTGCTGGTATTGATATCACCGCCATGTCCATCTACTTGCATGCTAACATCCATTTGATAGCTAACGGTGGGTATTAGGTCGCTGATGGGGAAGTTTAACCAATAGAGTTTGTACGAGATGGTAGCCACAGGAATTAGAATGCATCCAAACAATACAAGCCTGTAAACAAATGTTCTTGAAATTTGCGAAAAAAAAGTATCTGGTATCATTTTCAAAATTGTTAAAATATTCCCAAAATAGTTAATTAAGATTTACGACCGAAATGGTCTTTGTTTTAGACGGAGGTGGCGGATTTCCCAACTAGTTCACCTTTTTACGGTTTACTAGGTGTGTAACTTAAGAGATTAATCGGGAAGAGTGCGTATTTTTATATTCAGATATGTCGGCACACAAACATGCGACTCAGAATAAGAATTGATACAGATAAAGCTTCGTTCGGGAGGTTGTGCTATGAGCGGAAAACTGTGGGCTGTGTAGCTCGGTTGTATAGAGAGGAAAAATGAATCAATTGTGATGACATCTGAAAATTAATTTCAACCATGATTAATGAATTAAAAATTTTCGGTAGCGAAGGGTAAATACGGGCTTTATAGTCAATCGTGTTTCCTGTTTTTCGGTATTGTCATCCACAAACCCCAACGCCTCATAAAATCGCCGCGCTCGTTCATTTTCACGGATCACCCAAAGTGTGACGTCTTGATAGCCCTGGCTGGTGACATCATTCAGGATATGGCTGACAAACTCCTTGCCATAGCCGTGTCGCCAATAATCGGGTAGCACATTTAAAGCGACCAGTTCAGCGGTTTTTGTTTTATCGACGCCTTCATCACGAGTAGGTCCATACACAGCAAAGCCGATGGCGTGATCATCCTGTTTTCCAATCACGGTAATGCCTGGCGAAGGCTTGCTTAGCGCATTCTGCCAGTCACTCGTTATTTTGGATACATCCAGATTATTAAGGTAATCAGAATCTATCATCCCCACATAGGCGGTCTGCCAAGTGGTGACATGGATCTGGGCAAGAGTGGGCGCGTCTTCCGCTGTCGCCAGTTGTATATTCATTTCATTCGGAAACTAATGCCCCGTATACATGGCTTTAATTTCAGAATCGAACTTGGCGAACACTTTAACGCGTCTCAATTTTAATGAAGCGGTGAGCATTTCATTTCCATCGGTCCACACATCAGTCGTCAGCGTGATTTTATGAATTTGGGCATACCCTGGAAATTGTGACATGCATTTGCGTACACGATTAAGCACGTCTTGGACGATCACATCCTTTCTAAGAGATTCCGGTTTCTCAGGATCGACACCGCGTTTCTGTGCAAACTCGGGCCAGGTATCGGGACACAAAACGATGACGGCTGTTAGATACGGTTTCCCTTCACCAATTACCATGGCCTGTTCAAAAAGCGGGTCCAGTGCGATGGCCATTTCGATGTCCACCGGCGGCACTTTTTCACCGTTAGACAGCACCAGTATCTCTTTTTTACGACCTGTAATAAAAATATGATCACCACGAATCTCGGCCAGATCACCCGTCATCAACCAACCATCATCGGTGAAGGTGTCTTTGGTGGCCTGTTCGTTTTTCCAATATCCCAGCATTACGCAATCACTTTTGGTTTGTAGTTCACCATCGGGCGCGATGCGGACTTGCACCCCATAGAAGGCCGGTCCAATACTGGCGGGAATATTTTTGTCCAGGTGGTTTACCGAGATCACCGGGCTGGCTTCGGTCAGTCCATAGCCTTGTAGAATTTGCAGACCCAGTCCGATAAACGTTTCCGCAATCGCAGGAGGGAGTGGTGCGCCACCGCAAATCGCAAAACGCATGCGTCCACCGAGTTTTTCCAGTACTTTGGAAGCCACCAGTTTATTGAGGATGGGCCAGTAGAGACCGGTCAATCCGTAACTGGCGCGACCTTGTCCGGCCTCGAAGCGACGCCAGCCGGTGGCAACGGCTGCCAGAAAGAGCTTTTTGGCAATGGGAGACTTGGCTGCCAGGCCTGCCTGCACCTTGGCGTAGACGCGTTCAAAAATACGTGGTACTGAAATAATGATGGTCGGTTTTATGGTGACCAGGTCTTCGCCCAATTGAGGAATTGAACGAGAAAACGCAACCGTCGCACCGCTGATCATGGGGATGTAATATCCAACCGTGCGCTCCAAGGTGTGAGACAAGGGAAGAAAAGAAAGAAACAGGTCTTCTCGATAGACTTTCACACTTTTGAGCCCCAGAAAGGCGTTTTGCACGATATTTTTGTGACTCAGCATCACCCCTTTGGGCAGCCCGGTGGTGCCGGAGGTGTACACGATAGTTGCCAGGTCAGTCGAGTTGAGGGTTTTGAGGATGGAGTCGTCAGCCTCTTCGGGCTTGATTCCAGCAATCCAGTTTTTGTAGTAGGTTGATGGGTAGCTGTCTTTTGTTTTGGCCTCGATATCCAGAATGCTGACTATCCTGGGTTGGACGGTGAACTCGTCCTTGGCCTTTTCCAGTGTGCGCCATTGCTCGATATCCCGATGGAGTATGACTTTACTCGCGGTCTGGTTCACGATGTGGACGACATTGTCGGCCCTGTCATTGGGATAAAGTGGCACGACCACCAAGCCCAGTCTCAAAGCCGCCTGTTCAAAGACGACCCAGTCTGGCGAATTGCTCATCATGACGGCTACGCATTCACCTTTTTTTAACCCTTCCCTTTGTAGAGCTGCTTGGCAACAACGGATGCGTTTGTCCATTTCGCGCCAGCTCAGATCGATCCAGCTCAGGGTGTCCACGTTGTAGTATTTATAGGCAATCTGATCTTCTGAACGCTTGATACGCTCAATAAAAACAGCGGGCATCGTGGGGGCTATGGTGGGAGAGATTACGTCTTCGGTCCATCGGCTCATAGGGGCATCCTTGCTGAACTATCAAACTACAGGTCTGTATCGGATTCTATTTTAATACGCTTGACAGATTGTTGTAGAAAAAAAGTGGAAAATCTGAGGTATCAAAGCAGTCTCCAGTTCAAAAAATACGCCAGACCTATCTATTAAGTCTAGTTCAATTTTTATTGCT
>JAOUPJ010000418.1 GCA_029879945.1 Gammaproteobacteria bacterium | reverse complement strand
CATCAGATCCGCGCTCTGCGAGATAGATCGCATTGGCACCCATGCCGGCTGCCACATCCAGTGAACTTCCATTCATGGGTAGCAGATGTTTATTGCGTGTTAGCACATCAGAGGCATGATGTTCGCCCACTGTTTTTTCACTGTAGATCTTATCCCACTTTACTTTCAATTCTTCACTCACAACTACTTTCTCCAAAAGGTGGTACTCAGCAATACCAGCAGGGTAAAAATCTCCAAACGACCGAGTAGCATAGCAAAGCACAGGACCCATTTTGCAAAATCGTTAATGCTCGCATAATTTGCGCCCACTTCACCCAATCCAGGGCCCAGATTATTCATACAGGCAGCCACTGCCGAGAAGGCCGTAATCAAATCCAGACCGGAACCTGCCAGCAGCAGAGACATGACAATATAGGAGGCAACATAGAGTGAGAAAAACCCCCATACCGATTGCATCACCCGCTCTTCCAGGGGTTTGTTCCCCATTTTCACCGGAATCTGCGCACTGGGATGGACCAGTCTCACTACTTCTCTCACGCCTTGCTTCACCAACAAGAGCATGCGTATCACTTTCATCCCGCCCCCGGTGGAACCGGCGCAACCCCCCACGAAACTCACCAGGATCAACAGTGCCGGCAAAAAGCCGGGCCATGCCTGAAACTCAGCCGTGGTAAATCCCGTGGTGGTGCCTGCACTGATGGCTTGAAATAGCCCGTGATGCAAGGCGTCCGACAAATTGGTGTAGGTTCCTTGGTAGTAAAGAAAGCCTACGGTAAGGATCGCCGTAAAGGCCAACACCTTCATGTAGGCCCGAAACTCTTCATCGTAGAAATAGGGTTTCACCGTAAAGCTGCGCCAGGCCAGAAAATGCAGCGAAAAATTCACTGCAGCGAGAATCATAAACACCATCGCCACCGCGTTCACAAGATTACTGTCGAAGTAGCCCAGGCTTTGATCGTGCGTGGAAAAACCACCAATCGCTACCGTGGCAAAGCTGTGCCCTATGGCATCAAACAGGTCCATACCCGCCGCCCAATAGGCACCGGCACAAACCACGGTGAGGCCCAGATAGATATACCAGAGTGCTTTTGCTGTTTCGGTAATGCGAGGGGTCAGCTTGCTATCCTTCATCGGTCCCGGCGTTTCGGCACGGTAGAGCTGCATGCCCCCGATTCCCAACATGGGTAGTACTGCCACCGCCAAAACCACGATACCAATCCCGCCTATCCATTGCAGCTGCTGGCGATAATAGAGTATGGATTTGGGCAATTCATCCAGGCCAACAATCACGGTCGCACCTGTCGTGGTGAGACCTGACATGGCTTCAAAGACCGAGTCTGTGACCGAAAGCACCGGGGCTTCCGACAGAATCAGCGGTAGCGCACCCGCCATCCCTGTTACCAGCCAGAACATCACCACAATTAGAAATCCGTCTCGCAGACGCATATCGGCTTTGAGATTACGCACCGGAAACCAGAGTATGGAACCGAGCAATACGGTGAGAAAAAAGGCCGTAACAAAGGCCATCATGGCGCCATCGTTATAGACGAGAGAGACCAGCACAGGCGGCACCATGGTGAAGCTGGACAGCATCAACAAGAAGCCGAGTATGCGCAGTATGGCGATTTTCTGCATCAAAATGTGTTCACAGAAATGTTATGCCGACCTGGAATAGACGCTCTACCTCAGGTATGCGTTTTTTATCTACCACAAATAAAATGACATGATCTTCCGGCTCTACAACCAGATAGCTATGGGCGATCAGCACTTCTTCTCCCCGCACGATCGCGCCGATGGTGGTGCCTTGTGGAAGATTGATTTCATCCAGCCTGCGGCCTACTACTTTTGAGGAACGCTTATCGCCATGGGCAATGGCCTCGATGGCCTCTGCTGCACCGCGACGCAGTGAATGCACGACAGCCACATCTCCTCGCCTAACATGGGCCAGCAAACTCCCTATCGTGACTTGTTGGGGTGAAATGGCGATATCGATGAGATTGCTTTGCACCAGGTCCACATATTCAGGTCGATTGATCAGAGACATGACCTTTCTGGCTCCCAACTTCTTCGCCAACATGGAGGAAAGGATGTTGGCTTCGTCGTCATTGGTCATGGCACAGAATACGTCGGTATTCTCTATATTTTCTTCTAATAGAAGACTGGAATCAGCCACGTCCCCGTGCAGAACGATGGTCTTTTCCAATTCCGCAGCAAGTTCAGCCGAATGCTCGGTGTTGTGATCGATAACCTTGAGGTGATATTGATTTTCCAACGACTTGGCCAGACGCTTCCCGATGTTTCCGCCACCCGCGATAATGATACGTTTGACCGGCTTATCCAAACGCCGCAATTCAGCCATGACTGCGCGAATATTTTTACTTGCCGCCAAAAAGAATACCTCGTCATCCACTTCGATGATGGTATCCCCGGTGGGCGCAATGGCCTGACCCTTACGATAAATGGCCGCGACGCGAGTCTGAATCCCCGGCATGTGATCACGCAGCGCCTTGAGTTTTTGTCCCACCAGCGGACCACCGTAATAGGCGCGAACAGCAACCAGCCTCACCTTGCCATTGGCAAAGTCCAACACCTGCAAGGCGCCGGGGTTTTCGATCAAACGACCGATATAGTCCGTGACCACTTGTTCCGGGCTGATGAGCACGTCTATAGGCAATGC
>JAOUPJ010000417.1 GCA_029879945.1 Gammaproteobacteria bacterium | reverse complement strand
CAATTCCACGAGCTGACAAAACGGCCAGGGCTTTAGTTCTACATCGTAAACCAGGTTGCCGATATTTCCTTCGCTTTCCATGGCCTCCATGACAGAAAGCAAATCATCTTCGGTAGACACATGGCCTTTGAGCGTTACCGTATCCAGATCCGATACACTCACCTTTAAGTCTGCGCATTCAAGGGGAGGCAGCAAGGCAGTGACTTTTTGCTCCAGACCCGACTCCAGTTCGGCCTTGGGTGGTGCGACAATCTCGTCTTCTTTTTGCGCGACCGTATCAGGTTCTTTTTCGCCTGGAACAAGAAAGAAAAACAGCACGGCCAAGGTCACAACCGCGACACCGCCCACCACTGCAAACACAGGAAAAGAGCTTTCCCTGTTTTCATCCGGTCGGGTCAGTGAAGCACTGGTATTGTTTAGTTCGGTCAGTACGTCTTTTGCGGTGTTATAGCGTTTGTCTGGCTTTTTGTTCATCAATTTTTCAATGATGGACAACAGTGATTTAGGCACATCATTGACGATAGATTTCAAAGGTGCCGGTTCTTCATGTGAAATCTTGTAGACCAGATTGGCCAGGTTTGCCGAATCGAAGGGGCGTTTACCGCTGGCCAATTGATAGAGTACAACACCTAGCGCATAAAGATCGGAACGTATATCGGTATTGTTCCCTTCCAGTACTTCAGGGGCCATGTACTGCGGCGTGCCCAGAAGCTCACCGGCCTGTGTGGTAATGGTGTCTTTTATATCGGCGATGTGCGCGATGCCAAAGTCACTGACTCGGGCACTGTGGTCATGTTCAGACCAAAAGATATTGCCGGGTTTGATGTCTCGATGGATTACACCCCGTTCATGGGCAGCCTGCAGTGCGTTGGCCAGTTGACGGGCAATATCCAGCAATTCGATACCGCTGAACTTTCGCCCTTTGTCCAGCGCCTGCTCCAGGCTATCGCTCTCCACCAGCTCCATGACGATATAGGGGCGGCCATCCACTTCCCCCACATCGTACACACTGACGATATTGGGGTGGCTGAACTGGCCCATGGCCTTGGCCTCTTTCAGGAAACGCTTTCGAAACCATTGATCTGAACAACGCTCGGCGCGGAGCAACTTGAGCGCCACAAACCGGTTCATGTGGAGATCTCTGGCCTTGAATACCTCGGCCATCCCCCCCTGCCCCAATTTCTCCGCGATCTCGTAACGTTCCAGTTTTATTGGCATATTATGTTCTTTTATTGTGGGTATTTACTTAACTGCTAGTGTTTTGATCATAATGGGATTTTTCAAACGCTCCCCTATCTTAACACGACTGGGGCGAGTTCAGAATAAGTCTGTATTTAACTGGGCGAATAATGATAAAATATTTGCAATAACTAAAATACAAGTTTGTGGGTTTTAAATAAATTAGCAGGTTATAACAATGACAAGGATTGCCATTTCCGTTAGGGCTGTGCTGTATTTTTCTAAATCATTCTCCAAATTTCGTGAATTGATTTGTCTGGCACTTTTCGCTCTTGTTCCCATTTCATCCGCCTTTGCTGCGCAACCGATAGCAAATCCGGTCAATATTAAGGCCCTGTATGGGAGCCAAATTGTCATCGACATGAATCCTTATGTCTATGATGCGGATCATGAGAAAGATCCGCTGAAGCATTTTCTATCCATCGATATAGACACAGCATTTTCCCCCGTGATTGATCAGGAAAATCTACTGGTTTACCTCAATACCGGATTACTTGAACTCGATACCAAAGGGCAGGTCTTCATACCTTATACAGTGTGGGATTCGATAGAGAATTCCGCTGAATCAAACATCACGCTCTCCCTGTATTTCGACCAGACCCCTCCGGCCAATCTCAGTTTTTATGCGGTGGAAGACACGCCTGTAACTGTTAATCTCAAACCGTATTTTGACTACAATAAATTTGTCTATCCCAAAAGCTTATTCTTAGAAACTCCACCTTCTCTCGGCGAACTTACTATAGTTAACAACACCACCCTATCCTATATCCCGAAAAGCAATGTCAATGGTACCGACATGTTTAGTGTCGTTTTTCTGGACTCCGCCGGTGCGAAGCAAATTATAACGGTTATGATATACATCGCCCCCGTTAACGATGCCCCCGTACTTGCTAATCACAATTCCTCAACCGTACTCAATATAGGCTCCGGCCCCCATAAGATCGATATAAAGCCCTACATCAGCGATGTGGATGCGGGAGATAGTCATTCTATTTCTCAAGTCATACAGGGCAGAAATCTACCCATAGGAGTCGTCAGCTTTGCTGGCACCACAATGACTTATACACCGCCCAGCAGCGGCAGCGGTACTGTCTCGCTATCCTACACGGTACAGGATCTGGCTGGGGCAACATCCAATCTGGCTGTCTACACACTCACTTTGAATGGTGCACCCAGTGCCACGAACACGACACGGTTCACTAAATCGGGGACAAGTCTGGATATCCATCTGCTTAACGAAAAGTTAATCAATGACGATGGAGGTGCTGTAAATCTCAACGTAAGCCTGATTGGTGCAGACAATAATGGCGTTGCCGTGGTAAGTGGTGGATCGGCCACTGTTTTCGAACACGTCATCACCTTTGTTCCCGGCACCGATTTTGGTGGCACAGGCTCTACTGCAAGTATTGGCTATACCGTCACAGACCAATATGGTCTTACTGCC